>JAJYZF010000072.1 GCA_021800165.1 Planctomycetota bacterium
CCGCGGCGTCCAGCCGCACGATATACTTCTTCATGCCGATCCTCCTTGATCGCGGGCAACATCGCCCAATGGTTAGATCGGCTAATTCGGAAGATCACCCACAGCTTTTGACGGAACGAGCCACTAGTTGTGTCGGATCGAAGCCCGAAATAAATGGGATGGAGATGCCCTCTGAGGCGGATGCCAAAGGCGTTCCATCCGGGGCGGTATATACGCTTTGGCCGGTGCCTCCGTATTGGAGAAAGGTTGAATAGGGAGTACCGTAGGTTTTCCATTGTGACCCGTTAAACTCCTTGGTCTGGTCGTTGGAATCCAGATTTAACGCCATCGGAAAGACGATTGGTGCGGAGGATTGCGCCTGCTGGGAGTTGCCTTGGCCGTAGCCATAGGCAGTTGGAAATAAGCCGTGATGATCTGTGGCATAGGCCACGGCCACATCGCCCCACGTACTCAAGTGGGCTGCGCACACCACGCGGTATGAATACCGTCTGGCCCTGGCCAGCGCCGGCAACAACATGGACAGCAAAATGGCGATGACCGCCAGCACCACCAGCAACTCCACGAGCGTAAAGGCTTTACGACACATTTTCATGTTACTCCAATCTCCTTCATCAGACCGGTGTTCTGCCGTACCACAGGCACGGTTTTAAGGGCTTACCGCATACATGGCTGAAATCAGCCAGAATAACTGCGATGATGCGACGTGCTTTTCATCGGTGGTTTGCCTGACCGACGATGAATAAAGAAACTTAATAGGACGTGAGCCGACGGAAATTAGCTGTTCTCGGACGGTGCTGGGTTGGCCCGAATTTCTTGCCAAGGCTCTGCGTATTTGCGTTGCCGCTTTGGTTGTTGGAGCGATTGGCCTAAGGTGGAGCTTTAAACAAGAAGTAAATATACAGCCATATACCAATGCCATTGGCTTAAGCAAAAGCTGTTTTCTTGCTGGCCCGCTTAGCCAATAATCACCTCGGGCGGCAGTTTGTAAATGCCGTGTTTACCCAGGATCGGACTGGCTGATTCCTGCTCTGTGCCGGCCAGCACGTCGATTACCATCACGGACCGCTCCAGCGACAGGCGTATCTCCGCGAAGGCCCAAACGATCAGCCGATTCGCACTGCGATACGCCACTCCCGCTTCATTCGGAAGTATCTTCCTTTCCAGCATATCCGCCTCCACCTCATTAAAGGCCTTCAACAATTGCTCGTGGGCCGCAGTGGGAATATCGTCGGGGCCGCGTATGGATCCGTAGTGAAAACTCAAGGCATCTTGTTGCACATCCCAAAAGATAATCCATACCATGCGGTAAGCCAGCCCACGAAAGAAAATATCCCAAGGGTCGCGGCCCGCCCGCGCAATGGCCGGCCCATCAAATTCCACCAGACAATCCGCCCAGATCGGCAGCGAGTCGATGCGTTTATCCACCGATGGGCCATGACGGTGAATTCCAAATACGCCCAGATCTTCGTTGCAATACTCAAAACCATCACGCTGCATGGCCGCTATTAGTTCAAGATGCGCTGCGTATTGGCTCAAAATGGCACCTGGCGCGGGCACTGCAGGCCGAAAATTGCCCAGCAGCCCAGTCTGATCCGCGGTGGCTCCCTGCAGCGACTGATCCGCCGCATTTTGCACCCAGTGAAATTTGTCGCTGGAGAGATTAAAACTGCTGTCCAGAAAAATCCCCTCCAGGCCGATCCGGTCATGAAATTCCCGCCACCGGCGCATCCAGTAATCCCGAATTGTTTTATCACGCAAGTTGAGCACCGCAAACACCGGCGTGTAATGGTCCGCCTCAATCGCATTGGACGGGTTGCGAACCCAGGCCGCCTGGGCTGCGGCCAAGACCTGCTCCACGGAATCTTGTGTCGGCAAAAACCGAATGCGATCGGTAGGGCCGTTACGGTTACGAAAAATCTCCGTTAGCACCGATAAGGACGTGTTGCCCCACATTTCCACCTTGGCTCCGGCGGTTTGTACAAACTTGCATAGCGCTTGGAGTTTATCTTCGCCGACACTTTCCGGAATTTTATAATCCACCGTGCAGCACATATTACTCACGCCCCACACATTCATATTGTTGGAGCAGTGATTGGCCAGTCCGATTTTTTTTACGCCCGCCGCCAACAGCTTGGCCGCCCCCTGTGTCCGGTAACGGTCCAGATCCGCCGGGCCCCATTCTTCCATCAAACCGTAGGTGGACACCCGCTCCCGCTTCATGCCGATCTGCCTATGGAGATGATCAAAAACGGTTTCCCGAATCTCCTGATAAACATTAAACCGCTCCACCCGGTCCAACAGACCGCCCAGCCATAACACTTCCACCGGCGCGGTGGCAAACTCCGTCGCCAGATCCCCGCAGTGCTCATGCCAGTGAACCATCTGCCCGCTGCCGCGCGGTTTCTCAAAGAGTGAGCGGATGTGGGCTGCGCGTGTAGCCCAGGTGATCAACGTCCCCGCCGGCCCACTGGTAAACGTGAACCCCTGCAATTCGGTCTGCAGCGGCAGAAATTGAAAAATGGAGGGATTTGCGGCGGTGGGCAAATACCATTCGCTGGAATAAAACTGCGATTCATCGGTAAACGCAATCTGAGATGGTACAAAACAATTACGCAACCAGAATTCGCTTCCCATTATGGTGCCCTGAAGCTCCCAAGTGCCGCGATCCAGTATTTTATAGATCGGAATATCCTTGCTTTTATACTGGTACTGATACGAAAACCCGATCCATCTCCGGCCCGCAATATGTCTTTCAACAGGCCGCAAAATCATCTCCAAAGTTGTACCGTCCGCGGGTACGGCAGGCCGCGTCCAGTCCGCAGTTACGTAGCGGTTCCGGACGCTATGCACCATCCATTCCATGATGCCCCGTTCCTGTCGGGAGGCGGCAAAAGTCAGGCGTACACCCGACCCATCCTCGCAAAAGGCTTTCATTCGGTAATCCAGCAATTCCACACCCCACGGATTACGAATTTCCACAAACATCGGCCGTGCCGCACTGCGCAGCTCAACCCCAGCGGCCGATACCGCTCCAATGCCCAGGAACTCTTCCTGTTGTCGCACAAACGTGATGTTAATGCCGTTGGACAATAGGTGCGCGTTGGGGAAGGCCATACCACATCCTTTATTTTGGAAATAAATCTAACCCGTTGGCGGATCCTAAGCCGATCTTCCCGCCGCTATTTTTCCCACCTCAAAGCCAACCCATTGATCCAGAGGGGAACCCCTTGAGCATCCCGCGCCACCAAGTTGACCCGCCGCGACGCCTTGGCAACTCCATCCTCGGCCTGCCGCCGGTCTTGCTCATGTGGAACGGAAATTTCGCTGGGTTTCCGGTCACCAGCATTTTCGTTACATCTTAAAATCTTTGCTCAAGGTATCGCACATTCCCCCATTCTCATCCCGTTGTTATAGAGCATGGAGAGGATTTTACGGTTCCGCGCGGTCCTGATTTTTTAAGTGGCATGGTGCCCTTGCGGCGATTGCCGGTTGGGCTAGTGCCATCGGCTAACCGTGGAAGATACAACCCAATCCATGAACACTAACGGAGAGAGCGGGATTCGAACCCGCGGTACAGGTTGTAACCCGTACACCGGTTTAGCAAACCGGCGCCTTCAGCCGCTCGGCCATCTCTCCAGAGCGTCTCAACCTTATCGGCATGGGGCGGCAAAGTCAATGAAAGCTGGCGTTTGTTGTGTCACGCCAATGCGGCAGCACTGGCACTGAAAAATGTACGGATGGTGGGCCAACGAAAGCGGCGGGGCTTTTGATGGCCCCGCCGCGTCTTTTTACACTTGCTTTAATCTTGGCTTAGAACGCGTAAACCGCATCCACAGCGAAGAAGGTCTGCTGGTTTTTACCCGCAGATCCGCCGCCTTGGAACACCCGGTGATCCGCAACATCCTCGCGAATTTCCGGGCGAATCTTCAGGCTCTTGAGCAGATTGGCATCCGGGAACGGCGTAATGGACGCACCAATTGTGAATTCACCATAGTTCACGGTTGTGCCAGGATCACCTTCCAACATGAAGGATTTGCCATCGTACATGTACTCGGCCCGCCCATTGAAGGTCAGGTACGAGTTCACGTAGTAGCTGGCGTAGAACGCGGTATCAAACCAGCACGCGGATTGGGCATTGGCACCGGGCGTCGTTGTGAGATAGCTAGCCCGCAGGCCCGGTGACCCGGGGGTTAGGCCCGGCGACCCGGGGGTGAAATAGCTCGACGAGGAGTAGCCGTTCGCGAGTGTCGCCCCGGCACCGTCATAGCCAAGGTTGGTATCGTTGGCCAGTGTCAACCTTCCATTGAGAATGTTCTTAGGATGCCAAGACGTGACCATATCACCAACGGTACGATAATGGCCGTTGTCATTGGCGTCTTCCGGTCCAAAGAGGACGCCGGGCTTGAACATCCACTGGGAATTGGGTTTGTAGCAGGCACCAACCAGCCAGCTCACCATGCTGTTGTCATCGTTAAGGGCTTGATTGTTGCCGCGATCGAAACCGGCGATGAATGACAACTGCTGGTTGACAATGTACTTCGCCGTGATACCGGTGAGGGTATAGGGCAGCACATGGCCAAACGCCAGAGAGTGCGTATAAAACAGGTTGTCGACTGGGTCGATCTGTTCAAGACCGAAGGGGGTATCGAACTTACCGGCGCGAATCAACACACCGCTGTCGGCACCAATCGGCACGCCAAAATCGACGTAGGCCTGCTCAAGGTCGAATTGATCGAGTGGATCGCCTTCGGTATTGTTTGACCAGGAATGATAAAAATTCAGGCCATTGGCGTGAATGAGGTCCGCATCCGAGCCGTAGATCATCTCGATCTTTCCGCCGATACCCCAGCCGCGCTTGCGGAACGATGGATTGGCGAAATTGATCACCTTTTCAAGGTACAGACCGACTTGATCAAGCTGAATGTTATTGCCTTTTTCGGTATTAAAGGCACTGCCGAAATAAGGCCGGGGGGAATCTTGGAAGCTGGTGGTGTAACCAATATCGAGATAACCACCGACTTTAATTCCCAAATTATCCATATCCTGGCCGACGGTGGATCCATTGCCGTCGGGAATTCTACCCATGGCATACATGAGTAATGGCTGATTCTCCGGCGTGGCGGCCGGGGTTACGGGCGCTGCCGTATCAGCCATACCGTTGGTCGTGGCGGTGCTGGTCGGAGCACTGTCGAGACTGACGGTGGTATCCGTGGCAGGTATGGAATTCGCAGCTCTTGCTGAAACCGGGCCGGTTAAAAACAACCCCGCTCCAGCCATGGCCGCCGCAATAGCCATGGAGAATCTCAAACTTCGCTGCATAAAAACTCCTTTTCTTAAAATGCTCGGCCATACAAGCCTGCGGCTACGCCGCCGCAGGCTGATGCCACTGATTCATGCAGATTGTTGGCCCGCACACTGGTTATCGGTACGTTGGCCTTTAGTTTTATGTTCAAATTTTCGTTATGCGAATTCATAAATCAGTTTCTGTTTCCCTGTGTTCAGTGGTATTCGCTCTTGTCCATAAAACACCGTCAACGGGCGAAATCCGCGCAGCCATTCCAAGCAAACGGGGATTCCCATTTATTTAAGATGCCTGGGTCCATCAGGCTATACTTCAACTAAAATTTACCCTTCCTATTTGCGGGATGGACCTCGTTTACCCCTGAAGCGAGACATGCCACTGTCGCGCTCCTACTTTGCCTTTCGGCATTATCGGCCCGAAGAGTCCGGGAAAAACACTTTTTTTATACCCGCACCGTTCGGCTCACTTGGCTGAAAGCATATCCAGACTTGTTAAGATTGCAAGTGCTCATCATGAATGATCTGATAAGACCTAATTTAATCAGTACTTAGGCGTCTAGATAACGCCAGTCTATGAGCCTGTGTGTAATGAATAATAAGGTTATTCCAGTCAAAATATTCGCTTAAACGTTCTACACGATTACGCAGCTCTACGCGGGATCGGCGATCCTTGAGCGCAAAGTTGAAGAGGACTTCGGTAAGTTGATGGGCTGCCTGATCGAAATCCGCGGCTCGCCGATTGATGACAAAAAGACCGTTGGCGGCGGGATCTGGAATATGGCTAAGCACATAACTGCCGAAGCCCGCCAAATCACTGGTAATGGCAGGAACCCCGCTGGCGACGCATTCCATGGGAGTGTATCCCCATGGTTCGTAATAGCTTGGAAACACGCCGATATGGCAGCCACGAATGAATTGATCGTAGTCCAAGGCGATCAGGGGAGAGGTCGCGGAAAGAAAATCAGGGTGGAAAACAACTTTTACCGGATCATCCTTGGCGTTAAAAAGGCGGCAGGCCCGAAGCTGCTGCAGCACCGAATCGTGGGCATCATCCCACAGGTCGTGGGTAACGATGGACGGCTGCTTCCACGTGCGCCAGGCGTGCATGCCGCGTTTAAGGCGTACCACTGCTTCTTCCGGCAGAAGCTCGGCGGAACCGGGCAGGCGGCCCAAACTCACGGCAGAGAGTAAGGCCTCGCCCATATCATGGGAAATATGCTCGCAACTCAGCTTCAGCTCGTCGAACATGGCCTGACTTTTTAAGACATCAACATTGATGGATTTATAGGGTGCTCGGGTGATGATAAATGCCACCATGGTCACCGGCACATTGCCGGTTTTAAGCCAGTGGTTGAGACGGGCCAAAGCTTCAATAAACAGGTTAATGCCCTTGTTGTTGTATTCATAGCGACCACTGATAAATAAATACAGCGTGCGGTCCAGATCGAAACTGTAGGAAGGAAAAAAATGGCCTGCCACAAAGGTATGGATTGCTTCCTTGTATTCTTTGTGGAGGTTTTGAAATTCGTGCAGGGCGGAAAATTTCTGGATGTTCAAACCGTTGGGGGTGATGACATCCGGTTTGCGGCCAAGCATCTTTTCCGCCTCCAGAGCCGTTACATCGGATACGGTGGTGAAGGCATCTGCGCAGTGGGCGGCTCCGCGTTCCACACAATACCGGGGATAAATCGCGTATTGCCCCGCGGCATGATCCGGATTGATCAGGTCAATCTTGGCGTAAAAATCAGAATTGTCGGTACAGAGATAGCGGCCTAAAAGTGTGGCGTGAGTGGTAAACACGGTGGCCACGGGCAACTTCAAAAACCGAACCCGCATCAATCCCAGGCCCGCCATCCATTCGTGAAAATGGGCGATGATGGGGCGGGTTCCGGCGATGACTGCGGCGAGTTCCTGCAGAAACATACCGGTGACGAACCCGAAGGAAATCACGTTATTCATATCGGCATCCTGGTCCGGCGATTGAATGTGATGGTCCGTCCAGAGCATATACTTGAACTCGCCCAGACGCGCAAACGCCGCCTGATAATCCAGTAAAATCACCTGCGGACGGCCCGCGATGAGCCAATGTCCGAAATGGGCCCGCACGTTGAGCTCCGCAAGACGGCGCAGGGTTTCGGCCAGATGCGGGGGTGGAGTAGCCGCTTCAAATTCCACGCCGGCGGTATCGGCATTGTACGGTCCGACCAGGCAGTAGCGGTCAGCCCAGGCACTGACCATGTTGGCGGCCTTGGACCGCATGACGGTGTAAATGCCCCCCAGTTGCCAGCACACTTCCCAGGCCACTTCAAACAGCAGCGGTTGGCTTTCATCGACTTGGTCAATACGCGTGGCGCGTGGACGGATCACAATCTTTGGGGGCGGGGGATAGGTTGCCGGCGACCGGTGTTCCACCGGCGCGGTGGTGCGGGGTGCGGGCAAAGCAAAGGGGTCCGCTTTCGGGGCGTGGGACGGCGCTGGGCTGGCGGAGGTGCCGCCGGATGCCGCCGAAGATGACGCATTTTGGTCCGAACGATCAATTTCGGTTAAAGCTCGGGGCGGGTTGGAAGGGTGAAGCCCGCGGTGTGTGCTTTTGCGACCGGTTCGTTTCGATTGCGACATGATATCTCCGCCATTGCAGTTGTGGGCAGCATGGTTTGGGCCAGCGCCCTTTGAAACACCAAGGGTTCTTATTCTAACCGAATCGTTGCGGTTGTGGATATCAGACCATTGGCCGACTTTTGTGTTTGCCCAGCCGCTTTCCGGTTTTTCCCGGGTGGGCATTGCGACTTGGAGACGGGAGCGGGGCCGACGGGCACAGATTGCTGATAGGGCAGTCGGAACAGCGCGGATTACGGGCTGTACAGTAAGTGCGGCCATGGGCAATGAGCAGGTGGGAAAAGAGGGTCCAGAGCCGTTGCGGAACCACCTGCATCAGGTCTTTTTCAACTTTTTCGGGATCGGCGTGTTGGGATAGCTCCAGCCGACGGGCGATTCGGCCCACATGCGTATCCACCACGATGCCGCGGTTTTTCCCAAAAGCATTACCGAGCACGACATTAGCGGTTTTTCGGCCCACACCGCGCAGGGTGATGAGTTCTTCCATGGTCTGCGGCACCTGACCGTGATAATGGGCGATGATATCTTGCGCGGTGTGGTGGATGGCTTTGGCTTTGGATCGAAAAAAGCCGGTGCTTTGGATGATTTTTTCGATTTCGGCGGGCGCGGCTGCGGCCAGGGCCTGGACATCGGGGAACCGGGCGAAAAGTTGGGGCGTAACCATGTTCACGCGGGCGTCGGTACATTGGGCGGAGAGAATGGTGGCCACCAGCAGTTGCAGTGGATTGGTGTAATGCAAAGCGCAGTGGGCATCAGGAAAGGTTTGGCGCAGGCGGGCGATAATGGTATCGCAGCGGGTCTTCTTTTGTTCTGGGGTATCTAATTCCACGGGCACTCCCAATCATGCGTGCGGGTTGGTCGGGGATGGAGGATGGCTGGCAGGCGTTAAGGTCAGAAATTTGCGCCTGGTGGGTTGGCTGATTCCCCACGCGGAAACCACCAGCAGAATCAAGAGCAGGCCGATTTCGCTGGTACCAAGCGCCTCGCTTTGCCGGTGCAATTTCCAGAAAATCCGCCGATGGGCCAGGGCAATGGCGGGGTGGGTATCAACATTGGCGATCCACTGATGATGTTGCCGGTGAATGGCTGGAGAAACAATAAAAATATCGTAAACGGACAGCAACAGCAGCAGCACGGCCAGCGTCAGTCTTAGCCAAACCCAGATATTGAGCAGATTCAGATGCAGGGCCATCTGGGTAAAAATGGCCAGAAACATCAAGGCCAGACAGACAATTTCCACAACATTGAAGGCTTCCAGAATGCGGCCGAAGATAAGGCCGGCAAGCTGCCGCGACTGATTCAGATGCGTGCTCATACCCGCCACATGGACGCTGGTATGGCCGAGAATGGAAAAAATCTGCCAGGCCACAATACCACCCAGTGTCACCAACCCGCCCAGGTAGATGGCTAGCCCCAGCCAGAAGATAACCTGCGTGATGCGGAAAGAGGGCATTTTGCTTTATTCCAACGCCGGCACCTATTCTTACGCCGGGCGAATTTTATTTTAGCCGAAGCGGGCCATGGCGGCTATTGGCAAGGGCAGCGCAAGGCGCATAGGAAACCGGCGGGGCTGTTTTAAGGCCCCGCCGGTAATTTCTATGTCGCCATACACTTCCGTCAAGTTGGCCTTAGAAGGTATAGATGACATCCATGCCGATGGTTGTCTGGTAGTGTTTGCCGTTCTGGAACACCGGTTGATCCGCCATATCTTCGCGGATCTCCGGGCGGAAACGCAAATTCTTCCCCAGGTTGGAGTCTGGAAACGGCGTGATGGTCATGCCCAGGGTAATTTCTCCTAAATCCAGGTTGGTGCCGTTAGCCAAGCCGGTGGTAAAGGATTTCCCATCATAGTAATATTCGGCCCGCGCATTGGCCTGCAGGTAACTGTTGATGTTGTAACTGGCATAAAACGCCGTGGCGAACCAACCGGCGGATTGCACGGAACCTTCGTCGCCATCCAGCGATGTTTCACCTTCGGTGGCTTCCTCCGAGGCCAGGGTCCCGCCGGCTCCGTCGTAACCAAAGTCGGTATCGTTTACCAGCGTCAGGTTGCCGCCCAGGATATGGGCCGGGTTCCAAGATGCAATCAAATCCAGCACGGTGCGGTAATACGTATCGTTGTTATTATCTTCCGGTCCGGCGATCACGTTGGCGGTAAGGGTCCACTCTGAGGTGGGCGTGTAGGTGGCCTCGCCCATGAAGTCGATGGCGCTGTTGTTGTCGCGCAGCGACTGGTTCCAGCCGCGGGTGATACCCGCCCAGAACGACCATTGACTGTTCATGATGTATTCAGCCATGATTCCGGTATTGGTAAATGGAATGGCATAACCAAATTCAAAACTGTGGGAATAGAAATAGTTGGTGGTGGGGTTGATGGTTTCTTCACCCAGCAGTGTATCAAACTTGCCGATGCGCAGGCGCAAACCACCGTCCTTGCCCACGGGCACGGCAAAATCCACATAAGCCTGTTCCAGATCGAACTGATAGAGCGGATATTGATTGGTGTTATTATTCCAATCGTGATAAAAATTCAAGCCGTTGGAATGAATCAGAGAAGCATCGTAACCATAGAGCCATTCCATTTTTCCCCCGATATCCCAGCCGCGCTTGCGGAAGGCGGGATCAGAAAAATTGATGGCCTTTTCCACACTTAAATCCAACTGGTCCAATTGCAAGTGGTTGCCATATTCGGTATCGAAGACGCGCCCGGCGTAAGTCGGCTTGGGAGTGCCCTGAAAACTGGTGGTGTAACCCGCCTCCAGATAGCCGTAAATATTGATACCCATGTTTTGCAGATCCTGGCCGACTGTGGAGCCTGTCGCATCCGGCATTTTATCCAGCGAATACATCAGCAAAGGGTGGGTATCCGGTACCGGGGCGGGTGTCGCCGGTGCCGTGGTGCTGTCCAAACTGACTGTCGTATCCGCGGCGGGAATGGCCGTGCCGACATCGGCCCTGACAGATATGGGACCGGATAAAATCAGCCCGGCTCCCGCCATGGCTGCGGCCACGGCCAAGGTGAACTTGAGATTGGGTCGGTGGGTCATTGGAAAACTCCTTAAAAAAAATACAAAACCACACGCTCTCTGAAAGCTAAGGCAAAAGTTGTGCCAATGACCCGCAGAGCGGCAAGACGGCAAATTTAGTCGGTTAAAGAGGCCTCCGATGCCTTTGGATTGGTTAAGATTTGATGAACGCAGGTGTCTTTGCCTATAAAATAAGCAGATGCATGGGCCGCCAACGAGGGACCGGCATTGCTGGCGACGAGGCATGGGCCTTGGAAGTCGCCGCGGGTCCAACGTAGTCCCCGCTGCGCCCTCTATGAAGGGGTAGGCTGTGGGAGAATCGTTGGCAAGAAATGATCGTGGGTTTGACAGGCCAAAAGCCCTGTGCCAAGCTGCACGCTGGGTGATGGTTCAACGGTGCCCATTGATGATGAGTCCCCAACGCGATTCTTGGCCTGATGATGCCGATGACGAATTGCCGGATGATGATCCGGAATTCGATGAAATGGCCGGTACCATGCCCTGTCCAGGGTGTCATAGAATAATAGATATGGATGCCGCGCGTTGTCCGCACTGCGGGCAATACATTCCAGATACGTATCAACCGCACCGTTGGCCGCGTTGGTGGCTGGTGCTGGCGTGGGTACTGGTCGGTCTGGCTCTGGTCGGATTTTTATTGAGTTTAATGTAAGGGGCCGGGCAAAAATTTCAGACAGAGCTTCAGCGGCATAAAACACGAATTTATTTTTGCGCCGTCCCTAAGATCAGATACAGCGTATCGGGCGGCAATCGCAAGTGAATTTGGCTGCCATCGCGCCGCAGCGGCACCTTGCCGGCGGCAAAACCATCCGGGTTCAAAAGCGTGGCGGTGCGAATAACCGCGTTGTTGAGCGTGATGGAAGCCTTGATAGCGCGCACTTGCCAGGGATTCCGACCGGTGGAAATCACGCGATATCCGGGCATCCGCTTGCCACTGACGGTCAGCTTGGCCGGGGCACTTTTCCACCCGGTGGGGCGGGCTATGGTACCCACCTGCACCAGAATTTTGCGGCTGATCGGCAGGGGCAGGCCATCCATGGAAACCAGCAGGATCGAGGCGTAGGCATTGCGGCAGGTGATGCGCAATCCGGGCAGATTAAATACCCCCCGGCGACCCAGAAAGCCCACCACCCCCTTGGCCCGGGCAGTGCCAAGCGTGCAGATACCCAGATGATAATTCAGGCGTATCTGGCGGGTATCGCTGGAAACAATTCCGCGCCGGGGATGGATATACGCGGCCAACTTGCGCACAAAATTGCGACCGCTCCGATGGTGGTAACTCACCAGCACCGGTCCCACGAGAAACGCCAGCGGGTTGACTGCGGTTGTTGCCTCCAGACGCATGGCGGTTGCGCCGCGATCACGGTTGGGATCATAGCCGGCACCTTCGGCGATAATCGGCGGGCGGCGATTCCACAGGCCTTGCAGGCTGCGGCGTTCGATCACGGCGGGCTTGCCCGGCCGGATATAACCGCGGCGGTACAGCAGCGCGGCTGCGGGAAACTGGCCCAATTGTTGGGGGGTGCCGATTTGCCATTTGCCCATGGGCGGCTGCCACACGCTACGGGCAACATGTTTGAACGGTTGCTGCCATTGGTGGTTGATGGCAAACCAGTAATAGCCCGCCACGCCCGTGAGCGAGCTGTACGCGGCCACCAGAAAAGGCCCTTCTGCCTGATATCGATCCGGAGCCACCCACTGGCCTTCCGTGACCATCATCGGATAGCCGATCACCTGTTTAAGGTTCACCGGAATGGATTGTGGATGGAGCAGGCAGGAAAAATTGGTATACGTATCACCAGGCTGGATGGCCCATCCAGAATTGCGGCCAATGTGAATGCCGGTGGTATAGCGGTTCACGGCCATTACATTGCCGGCGGTGTAGGTCCAGCGTTCAACATCATTGAGCAGCAACGGATCGACCGTTTTCCAATTACCGGCGTTGATCAGTTGCCGGGCCCCGAGATTGCGGTGGATAAACAGCGCCATTTTTTTATTGAAATGGTACATCACGCGGGCGAAAAAATGCAATTGATCCGCCAGCCGCACCGCCATTCCTCCGCTCTGGTGCTGCGTCCAAAGCCAGTTGATGAACATGCCGGCGACGCCGTGGGCAAAGTCATCGCCGGGGGCATGGACGCCTTTCCAGGCCATCAGGGCCTTGTGGAGCGAACCATATTTTGTGATCAGCCAATGGGCGTACAGCCGCTCAATTTCCAGTCGCTGCGTGGTTTCACCGCCATGCACGTTGACGACGGTCTGCATATTCCAAAACAACAGGGAATCCTCATTTTGCAGGGAAATAATGGCCACCGCCGGATCTTTTCCCAGGGGGATGCCGGTATACGGATTGGGGCGGGTCAAGAGTGCCCGTAGCCAGGCCCGGTATCCGCGCTGCATAGTGGGATCCCAAAACAGCAGCGAGGTGGCCGATGCCGGGTTCCCCGGTACGTGCCATGATTTTTGGATATGCACGGCCACGGCCCAATAGGGTGAAATGGTGGTGTAAATGCCCTGCGGCTTCATGGCCGCCACCTGCTTCCACACCGCGTGGAGGGCTTGCACATTCACATCCGTAATGCGGGAGCCGGGGTTTGTGGGGGCCAGCGTGCAATGGAATCGTGCCATATTTACCCCGTACCGGGCGAGAAACCGAGCCGCCTGTTCCGTGGCCGCAAACCCTTTAAGATTTCCGGCAAAGCTGCCCACGGCCCAAAACCGTATCGGCCGGCCATCGCCACGCACAAAACCGCGGCCATCGGCGGAGAACTTAATAAAGCCATGCTCGCCGGCCACCTTTTCATTGAGGCTGCGCAGATCCAGCAGGGGCTTGGCTCTTGCCAGAGTTTTCGGCGGCAAAAACGGCCAGGTTGGGGCGGCTGCGGCCTGACCCTGCCGACCGATACCCAAGACCGCCGTCGTCAAGATCAGTCGAAAGATGGCCGGTGGGACGCGGTGTTGCATGGTACACTCTACAGAAGACCTCTTCCATGATGGTCAGTATAATCATCGAGAGGTTTTCGTCGCGGTCAAGTGGAGGCCACGGCGAAAGCCTGAGGATAAGAGAAAATGGCCGCGGCGGGGATTGCCGGGGTGTTAACTGGATTTATTTTGAAAGGACCGGACATGACCGCATCACCAGAGCAAAGCAATGCCGAACTCAGCGGCGGATTTTCATTGGCCCGCTTGATTGTTTTGCTGCTGGCCGGGGCGTTTGTGCTGTTGATGCTGGATATTCGCGAAGAACATCTGGAGCCAATCAAACACGGATATTTGTTCCCATGGATTCCCATTGTGTATTCCGGGATCATGTTTATCTCTTGTCTGGTGACATTTCTCCGTTGGCGCAAGCCCTTGCGGCGTATGCTCATGGCCCTGTTTGTGCTGGGCATCGGTGTGGGGCTGCTGGGATTCTGGTTTCACACGCATGGCCATCCGCTTCATGCAATACAGTTTGCCGTGCAAGCCTGGCGGTCGATACCATTGCCGCACCATGGCCAGCCGCCGACCCTTGCACCATTGTCTTTTGTGGGGCTGGGGTTGATTGGCGGTATAAGCTGCAGTGAATGGGCGCAAAAGCACTAAAACGTGTGCTTGGCCGGCGCGCCACCGGGACTGCGGTGCAGATAATCCACTACATCCCGGGCTACCCAACTCATGGCATCCATGGCTCCTTGTGTGCGCGCGGCCAGATGCGGGGCGAAAATCAGTTTTTGGATACCCCATAGCGGGTAGTCCGGACCGGGTGGTTCCGGATCATGCACATCCAGCGCCGCCCCGGCCAGCTTGCCCGCCCGCAATGCCTCGGCCAGAGCCGCGGCATCCACCACTTCACCCCGGCTGGTATTGATTAAAAGAGCCGTCGGCTTAAGCAAAGCCAGCGTTGCGGCATTGATTAAATGCTTGTTGCCCGGCTGGTGGCTTACATGAATGGTAAGGATATCCGCCTGGCGATAAAGGTCTTCCTTGGCTACGCTTTGGGCGGGAAACGTGACCTTGGCGGCAACATCACGCAAATCGTTATACAGCACGTTCATGCCAAAAGCGTGGGCCACACAACCTACCGCCGTGCCAATGCGCCCCATCCCCAGAATCCCCAGGGTGCGGCCATGTATTTCCAAACCCCGAATGGTCTTACGGTATCGGTGAAAGGCCTCCGGTGGGACGGGTGAAGTTAAGTTGACCAGCGGTCGCCCGAGATTAAAAATCAGGTTGAAAACATATTCGACCACCGCGTGGGTATTGGCGGTGGGGGTGGAGATAACTTCTATTCCCCGGGCCTGACATGCCTGCAGGTCAATATTTTCCAGCCCCACGCCGGCACGCCCCACCACCCGCAATCGAGGGGCTTTGGCAAGCAGCGCGGCATTCACCTGTGTATAGGTGCGTACGATAAGGCCATCGGCGGCGGCCAGATGGCTTTGGAGTACCGCCGGATCGCGCGACGAACACTCTACCACGTGGGCCTGGCCTTGAAGCCAGCGCAGCGGCTGGTCTTCCAGGCCCTCGGTGATGAGTATGGTCCATGGATTCATTGAACACCTCCAGATAAAAATTTGGTAAAATTATCTTTGGCTCTCCGGCGTTTGTTCTTGGCCATGATGGTGACGCAGATATTCCACCAGCAGACGCACGCCGAATCCACTGGCCGATTTGCCCACCAGGTAACGGTCGTCTTTCTTGGGATGAGAGGTTCCGGCGATATCCAGATGAGCCCATGGAATTTTCGCCGGCACAAAATGCCGCAGGAACATCCCGCCCTGAATCGGGTGCGCCTCACGCGGGCCGCTGTTGGCAATGTCGGCGTGGGGGCTTTCCAGTAATGTCGCATAGCGATCGTGCAGCGGCAGCGGCCAAAGCCATTCCCCGCTGTACGTACCGGCGCTTTGCAGCGCCTGGGCGAGAGTCTGGCGATTGGACATCAGGCCGGCGTAAACACTCCCCAGGGCCACAATCACTCCACCGGTAAGTGTGGCCAAATCAATGACCGCCCCCGGGTGATACCGTCGGCAGACGTAATTCACGGCGTCGGCCAGAATCAGCCGTCCTTCGGCATCGGTATTGGTGACCTCCACGGTTTTTCCATTGTACATGCGGATGATGTCGCCCGGGCGGTACGCCAGGGCATCCACAGAGTTTTCCGCTGTCGGAATTGCCCCGATCACCGGAATCGGCAACTGCAAAGCGGCGATGGCCTTCATGGCTCCAAGCACCGCCATGCCGCCACATTTATCAAACTTCATCAGGCCCATATCCGGCGCGGGTTTGATGGAAATACCACCCGTATCGAAGGTGACCGCCTTGCCCACCAAAACCACGGGTTTAGCGGACCTGCCGGCACGCGGGATGGATGGAGGTTTGTATTCGAGCAAAATTAAAGCGGGTGGTGAAGCACTGCCTTGTCCCACCGACAACAACCCGCCCATGCCCAGAGCCACGGCCTTGTTATGGTCAATAATTTCCACGCGTAAGCCGGTGTTTCGGGCCAGCGCCCGGGCTTCCCGCACCAGCGTGGCCGGGTTGACCACATTTCCCGGATGGCAGGCGAGGTATCGGGCGTAGTTGGCACTCTGGGCGATCGTAGTACCCGTGGCAATGGCCTGGTGGAAAAGGGTGTGGCGTTTACCCGTAGTCAGAATCAGATGAAATGTCGGCATGGTGGCCGGAGTTGCCTTTACATCGCCGGCCTCCTTTTCGGCGGCTTTGAATGGCGTATACTCAAAGCAGCCTAGCGTAAGCCCTTCGGCCAGAGCTTCCAAGAGTTGGGGGTTCGAAACAAAAATGCTTTCCATGGACTGCAAATAGATGCTCACGCCCCGCAGCCGCAGTTGACGGGCTTTGCGGGCGATGGAAGCGGCCGTCCAACGAATTTGATCGGCATCCAGCGATTCTGATTGGCCCAGTCCGCCGAGCAATAATCGCCGACTCGGGTGATCCAGCGGACAAACGGCCACATCGCCGGGTCGGCCCTTGAAGTCTCCATGTTGCCTAGCCAGTTCTAACGCTCCGTTCAGCTCTGCGTTCAAGCCGCGCAGGGCTTCGGGAAGTTGCGTGGTTTTCGTCGGCAACAAAACGGCGATGGCGCTAGAGCCTGCGGGCCGCTGTTGCTGGAGTTGAATCTGCGGAGGCTTGATGGCCGGGAGATTCACTACAGGTTGGTATTGGCTGGACGGGTTCATGCTTTTCCTTTCTCATCTGAAACATCGCCAGAGTGTAACCGAGCCTGGTTGCGGCTACGAGCCTGTCGGCGCATGTTGCCGGTGGAAAAACGGTGGTGGCAGCCAGATGTCGTGACCCAGCAGGAAGATCTGGTTTCAATTATTTATTTTTTCAAAAGGCGGCCGGCGATGCGGCCTACCCCCCGCCCCCCCTGACAGCCTAACAATTGGGTGTAACTCCTATTGTTGGCGGTTTTGGGTTAGGATTAGAGGGGGAAAGCCGCCATTGTGGCGGCCAAGGCCCAGGATGTGGTAACGAATGAAGGGGG
>JAJYZF010000190.1 GCA_021800165.1 Planctomycetota bacterium
AAGAACCTCGGTGTCGCCTGCTGTAGGAATTTACGGAGTTACACCGGCTTCGGCTACCATTTCGGTGTTTCAAATATCTTCCAGTCGAACGCAACGGAGCAGTTTGTAGGCTCCTATACCGTCAACATTTATCCAAATACGGTAACGGGTGTGGTGACAGTCGATGTGTGGAATAATACAAGTATGAAATCTCTTCTTTATGGAATTGGGCCAGCGTGGCAACGAAGCAGCTTTAGGCCCGGCGGTAATATGGCGCAGACCTATTGGTGGACATTTAAATATCCTTGCCGAAAATAGGTATGAGGAGGTCGCGATGCTGAACCGGCCGGCACGGAAGAGATTTCGTCTCAACTCCCGCGCCAAAAAGGTTTCGTTGGTATTAGCGTTGTTGACAATGCTGTGCGCACTGCTGGCCGAGCGCGTGCTTTATAAGAAGTCGCCGGTGGCGGGGCTATACGTGGAGAGTCGGTCGACGCCCCATCCGTCGATGCTCCTTCTACGGCCCGACGGTGTCTACTATCACTATTTTTACCGGCCGTCGAAGGGTACTTACGGCATCCAGCGTGGCCACTGGCACCGTGACAAGCTGGACACACGTTATACATTCACGAACATGTGCTTCTACCCATCTGACCACGAGGGACCAACTGGTGGGCCGCCCGGCGTGGGTGGCTATTGGTGCCCGCATTTACACCGCACTCTCCTTGGTCGGGCAGAGTTTCGCCCGAACATAGATTTGCCGGACAGATGTTTTGTGTGGCAGGCTCCTGTTGCTGGAATGGTAGGGATTACCGAATCTACAGCCGGCCGCCAGCTCAGCAGGCGCCTTCAAAGGACAGAAAAAAGAATTAACGAAGCGGCGAGACGCCCTGGATCTTCCTGGAAAGGAATGGGGATCGACACACACTGAAGTGCGGGGGCATTCCAGGCCCTTCAGCAAGTGCAATGCTGCTTAAGTCAAATGCTGTGGATTCGGATCATCGGGCGTGTCCAGCCTTCACGGTGCGAATGCCCTCTCGCAATACCTGTAACACGCTTTACCAATCGGCACGTTAGCCAAATCGAATCCTCTCATCGTGATCAAACGGCCGGTTTGGCGCATTGCCCGGAGTGCGTTAAATTTCCAAGCAGTCCTTAAGTTTTTAGGGCCATCCCATGGTCGCATTTTTTGACAATCGGCGCTCCCCGGCCAGCCGATCTATTTTTGAGCGGCGCGGTAATGACGCCTACGGCAACACGCTCATCTTTACTGCCGCGGACAGCAGCGGCAATTGGTGGAGCGATTCGGCCGTCCAATCGTCATACGGGGCCAACGATATTATCTACTGCGGCTATCGATATGACGCCGAAACGGATAATTATTATGTGCGGAACCGGTATTATTCCCCAATCCTCGGCCGCTGGCTCACCCGCGACCCGATCGGGTATCAGGGCGGGGCAAATTTGTACGGCTACGTGGGCGGAACGGCCCCGGCGGTGGCCGATCCGCAGGGTACCGGCCCCTACTACGACCAATTAATGGAGCGCTGGTGGGAGCGGGAGAAAGCCAAGCGACGGCGACAGCGCGAGATGACGGCGCCGTGTTGTGAGGGCAGTAAGCGAGCGCCAAGGGTTCCGGTGTACGTGATTAACCGCAGTGGCGGGTTCCGGACTAACGACAATCCGCTGGGAAACTCTGGACACATCGACATGGCAATTCCAGGCATCGGATTGTTCGGGTTCTACGGCTACGGTCCCGGCAGTTCTGGTAATGAGGTCGGAATCGGCTTTCATGGCTACTGGAACCACAGTTACAGGGATTTCGCTAGGGCTGGGCTGGGGCGCCGCCGATACATCGACGGACGCGCCGGTCTGTTAAGTACTATCTGTGTTGTGATGGTCTGCCCTAGTCAGGTAAGCGAGATGGCGCACAAGCTTCATCAAATGGAGCGGCACCCGGGAAAATTCGACATTGTCGGCAACAACTGCTCAACGCACGCCTGCGATGTACTTGGCGCTGGGGGAATATTGAAGCGAGGAATCCCAGGGCTTGACACACCCCAGCACTTGGAGGATGCGCTTGTACGCCGGTACCTGGCAAAGTGTTTCGACGGATATACTCAGCTTTCGTCGTCGAACAAATTCAAAGTAATACCGTCGAGAAAGGCGCCGCCAGCGACGCCGAAGTATGGAGGTGGATCACTGTGAAACGCAAGCGAGCCTTCGAATGCCTGCTTCTGACGGCGACAATTTTGCTTGCGGGCTGCGGTCGGAATTCCGGAAAAGCGCCACGCGGTAGGCAAAAAACGCTGGTGCTTTACTATACTGGGGTATGGGATAACTACAGGGCACTCAGGCGAGCAGCAGGCGCTGAAAAGCCGAGCTTTGAGGACTGGGAATCGCGACATCGGCCCTTGCTTAAGCACCTGCCCGCTTGGCTGAAGGGAACGGTAGCCGTTCGGGCCCGAATCATAATGACGCACGCACCGATCCTCAGATCCCCGAGTGTTACCGAGCAGCGATTTTTCATTATTTTCCGGCTAAACAAGGGAGGGTGCATCCCAAGCCACGCCGGCATCAGGACAATCACGCTACACCACGGCCCCGTGGGTATGGTTTCGATGCGGTTTATGGGGGATCGGAAAATTGGGGCGATGTGGCAAATCGCATTTACCCCGAAAGGCGAGGCTGTCGGCGTGATTCCAAACGGTCCGTACCACGCCCCCAACCTCAATAATCTAAAGCAAGTGCGGCTACCGGCACATTAGCCAAATCAAAGCCTCACCCCGCTAATGCTTACTACATAGGGACTTGCGGCAACGCGAGTCCCTTTTTTCGCTTCGTACCTGGGTCAACTCTGCGAGGGCGGTGAGAACCGGGCGGCGAATGCACCTTACCCCCCGTCAGGCCATGCGCATTATGCTTCCAGCAAGAATTCCATTTTGACGCCGCAATATGGTCGCAATCCACAAAATTGAGATCCCAATGCTCGGGCGCGGGGTAAAATATTGCCGTGTACTGGGTCGCAAGGTCGCGGCTACCAGCTCACAGCCCCAGCGGCCATAGCCTTTGCGTACCCCGGCGTCCCCCGCGGTTAAAATAATATCAAATCGAGGCAGCAAGATGCACAGGGACGGTGCGATAAAGCGAGCGAGTTCCGGGACGGAATCTTCGTGTCTTCAACCCTTCGTGTGAGAAAAAAGTAAATGACATCATGCCGCAGGCATGAAACCGAATCGCATGCGGAGCGGCGGCGGGCGCGAAGGAATTCCAGAAGCGGACGAGACGCCCGCCCCCCTAAGCCTCTGCGAGCCTCTGAGCCCTCTGCGGTTAGTAGCTCTTTTCACCAAGGTGGTGACCGGCAGATTAAATCCACCGGCTGACATTTGCCCTGGTCGTGAATCCCCTGCGCTCGCGGCGCAGGGCGCCATTTGCCGCAATCTGCCCTATAGTGGTATGGCGGTATGGGCGCCCGGCCGACGTGATAAATGGGGCAGATGCCGCCGTGCGGCACCGCACGAGAGCTCGCTTGGTGCACAGATTTGGTTGAGGATCATCCATGTTCCGTGGCGCATTTAAGCTTTTTCGTGTGGCGGGTATCACGGTCTACCTTCATTACACATGGTTTCTGGCTCTGTGGTTCTTTGCCCAGTCTCCCCTTGAACGGTACTCGAGTCCGGTATGGAATTATGCCGAGGCGCTTGGGCTTTTTGCCATTGTCTTAACGCATGAATTCGGCCATGCACTGGCGACCCGCAGTGTGGGCGGCAAGGCCGATACGATTATCCTCTGGCCGTTCGGCGGCATCGCTTTTGTCA
>JAJYZF010000073.1 GCA_021800165.1 Planctomycetota bacterium
CGCGTGGCCCCGCCGAAGCCACAGGCCAGGCACCACACCAAAATAAGGAATTCGACCCATGCCCATGTTGCGCCCACAAAAAGAAAAAAAGCCCCCTCAACCCGGAAAATTAAAAATGTTTGGCCACTTTGGCCATCTTGGCCATCTTACCCCAAAACCCCAACAAAACCGCCTATTTTTCAACCTGTCCAAGATGGCCAACAACAAATACCTTGGCCATCTTGCCCCTCCCCGCAATGTCCGCTCTGCCCGCGCACCGTTGATTGCGCCGTGTTCCTTGCGATCCCCTGTTGAGGCATGGATGCCGAAATCCTCGATGCTGGAGGACCAGCGCATCGGGATCTCCTGTCTCCTGACTCCTAGCTCCTTACCAAAAAAAACGTGTTGATCTTGTCGATCTTGATAATCTTGCCCGCTCACCCCAGCCCCCAGCCGCACCTGAGGATCACCCTGCCCACCGTCCACTGCCGCCGAAGCCACAGCCGCGTTATGATGGCCGCTGCGGTAATGAAAGAATACCGGCACCACGATTGGGTTTCTATGGCTTTACGCTCCGGCCTGCCTGCTTATGCCATCCGTCTGGCAATACTCACCTCGGGACTCATCGCGGCAATTGGGGCCGTAACGCCCCACCGGATGGCGCTGGGTAATCCGATCCGCCATGGGCCGGTCCACCGCCCGGCGGCCCGCCCTGAACACGCCGCAGACCTCAATCCCCGCGTACGAAGTCGGCAGGTGATCCGGGCCATCGACCGTGGCGTTCAATTTCTGCTTCGCCATGAAGATAAAACCACCCTGTGGGAAGGCTTCTGGCCGGATGATACCAAGGCCCATACCAGCGGGAAAAGCCAGTTCCCGCGGCAGTTCGGCGGTGAAACCGCTTTGGCAGCCCAAGCGCTTCTGGATGTGGGCCAAAGCCTGCATCTACCGGTTCTGAACATGTATGCTCCGCCGCTGCGGCGAGCCATTCATTTTCTCGCCGGGCTGCAACCGCAATCCACTTATGTGGCGTCATTTCAGGCCAATGCCATGGCTCTGCTGCCGGCCAAGCCCGAGTATCTACGGGTGTTGAAAATGGATGCCCGATACCTGCGGCGGGCGATGAACCGCGATGGCGCATATACGTATTGGATAATCCCACACTACGTGGGGTTCGGGCGGGCCCGGAATTTATGGGACAACTCCAACAGCCAGTACGGCGTCCTGGGGGTGTGGGCCTGCGCCCATCAAGGCCTTGCAATCCCGCGGCGTTACTGGCTGCGGGCAGCGCGGCATTGGCGTGCGGTCCAGAGTTTTTCCGGTGCCTGGGGGTACAGCAGCTCCAGACCCATCCATCGGGCCGACACCCCGTGGCGCGCCGCCGATTTTACCCCCGCCGGGCTGGCCAGCCTGCTGATTTGTGATGAATTCATCCACCAGCAGCCCACGCCAAATCCACAACCGGATCCGAATGTGCTCCGCGGCATGGCTTGGATCAACCGGCACTTCACCGGCAAAGTCCGCAGTCTTTATGAAATGTACAATTACGTGCGGCTGGGCCTGGCCTGCGGGCTTGAGACATTTGCCCAGCACAATTGGTATGACGATTTTGCCCGGCATCTGGTTAAGACGCAGCGCCGCAATGGCAGTTGGCAAGGGCACTTTATCGGGGCCGATCGCAACGTGAGCACGGCCTATGCCCTGTTGACCCTCGACCGCGGACTAAATCCCATTCTCATGAGCAAACTTCAATACAACCATAGTTACAGCGGTGCGTGGAATGCCCGTCAGCGTGATGCCGCCAATTTTACCTCCTGGGTCAGCCGCACGTTTGAAACACCATTGAACTGGCAGGTGGTCGGTTTTAACACGCCGGTATCCGATTGGCTCAATTCCCCGCTGCTGCTGATAACCGGTGCTGCCGATCCGCATTTTTCTCCGGGCGATATCGCCAAACTGCGGCAATATCTTCATGCGGGGGGCATCATTCTCGCGTCCTGCGACGGGCGCTCGGCTTCATTCGAAAAGGCCATGATTCATGCCGCTGCGCAAACCGTGCATCAGCGTTATCAAGTTAAACCGCTGGCCGCCGCCAGTATGCTTTACCATATACAACCCTGGCTGCGCTTCAGGCGTAATCCGCATTGGCTGGCCATGCGCAATGGCGTGCGTTATTTGTGGATCATCAGTCCGTTGGACCTGGGCGGGGTGTGGCAGGCCCGGCAATTCAACCGGAAACGCGATTGGGAGATTCCCGCGAATTTGTATTTTTATGCCAATGGAAAAGGTGCCCTGTCAAACCGGCTTCATTCTCTGGCGGTGGCACCATCAACGGCGGCTATTCATCAGCGAATATCCGTAGGGCTGATCAAATACCCGGGAAATTGGAACCCGGAACCGGGGGCGTGGCCGCGCATGGCGGCGCTGGCTGCACGTGCTCATGGGCTGGGGGTGCAACTCTCGCCCGTGTTGCCCACAGCCTTGCATGTTGCCACCTGCGATCTGGCGGTGTTGACCGGCACCCGGCACTTTACATGGAGCGCCTCGCAAATTGCCGCCCTTGGCCGCTACTTGCGCCACGGCGGAATGTTGCTGGGCGATGCCGCGGGAGGCAACCGGCACTTTACGGATTCATTCGTCAGGCTGATAAAAACCCTTTTTCCCCACCGCCCCTTGGTGCCGATTCCACTCACCGCATCGCTGTTGACCGGCAAGTTTCCCAACGGCACCAATGTGACGCAGGTACACTACCGCAAGTTTGTGACCGCGGTGGACCGGCTCCATACCCACCCGCACCTTTTGGGCATCCAATGGCATGGGCGCTGGATCGTGGTATATTCGCAATATGACATCACCAGCGGTTTTCTAGGTACCCATACGTGGGGAATCAGTGGTTATGCGCCCGCATCAGCCCAGGCCTTGGCGGCCCAGGTCTTGCTTTATGATTGCGCCAACCACCACCCCCGGCAGTGAGACACCCCGGGGGCCGCACGGCCGGGATTTGCCCGATGGTCCGTTGAACCGTTCTTCAGGTCGGCCGGGCCGCCAACGACCGGTTGTTTTTCAGATGGCATATAGGCACCGGCCGGTCTGGTTGAATGGTGCGGGAGCCAGCGGCTTTACGCCATGGCTATGGCCAAAACCGTGATATCGTCTCTGTGCAATCGACCCTTGCACCACACCTCCACCGCCGCCATCAAGCTCCCCGCTACTGCATCCAACGGGGCTTGGCATTTGGCCGTGAGTAAATCAAGCACATGCTGACGGCCAAACAGCCGTCCCTCCGGCGACATGGCTTCGGAAAGGCCGTCGGTCAGCAGCACCACCCGATCCGGTCCGGTCATGGGCAGCGTTCTGGATTGCCACTGTGCCCCACCCGTCAGGCCCATAAGACCGCCCGTGGAATATAAGGCCTCCGCGTGACCGGACGCCCGCAAGAGGTAACAGGTTTCATGACCAGCGCTGGCATACTCGAGCGTATGCCGGTGGGGGTCCAATTTGACGACAATGATGGACGCAAAATCTTCCTCCAGCGCCACCTGGGTAAATGTGCTGTTCATTCTGGTAAGTACCTGGCCTGGATCCGTGCTTTCCGCCGTGGCCGCAAGAAAGAGTGTTTTGAGCATTGCCGCACCCATGGCTGCGGGAACGCCATGGCCTGAGACATCCGCCACACAAGCCAGAATCACTTCCTCGGAGAGCAGTTGGAAATCAAAATAATCTCCGCCCACCACGGCCGCGGGTTTATAGCCGACGGCAATACGATCGGCACCGATGGTCACCGGCGGCTGCAAGTGCTGCTGAATGCGCCGGGCTTTCTCAATGCGCTGTTGATCCTGCCGCCGCCCTTCCGCCAGAGCAGTACTCATGTTACCAATGGCGGCGGCCAGAAATGCCATCTCCTGGCTGCTGCGAATGTTGGGAATATCCGCCTCAAGATGGCCCTGCCCAATGTGCCGCACCGCCGCCACCAACTCTTGCAAGGGCCGGGTTACCAATCGAATCAGCACCAGGCTTATCACCGCCGTGAGCACCAGCCCCAATACGGCAATGACGGCCAGCCACAGCAGAATCTGGTTGCGGATGCGGCGTTGGATACCCGCAACATTTTCGCCCACGTACAACTGCACATCGCCCAGCCGATCGGCCGCCACCATCAGGCGCTGCCGACCGGCCCGTGCCTGGTGGCTTGGCGTCCCGGCGGCCCGCCGCACCGCGGCATAAAGGCGTCCCGGTTTCGGGCCGGCATTGCCGCTTCGCAGCACCACCTGCCCAACCTGCACCACAATATAATGGTGTGGTGATCCCTGCACCGACTGCATCAGCCGACACGTGGCATTGATATATTCCTGAACTTCCGGCAGACCTTGGCTGCGCAATTCCTGCACACCGTCAACGAGAGCTGCAGCCTCGGCATGGAGGGATTGGTAACGGTCTTGCAGGCGGCGGCGCAGTTCGTGGTGATACAAAAACGCCAGGAAGGCCAGCAACCCGATGCCGAGAATCAAATTCACCGACCAGAGCAACTCGAAGCGCAGACTGCGCGGTTGCAAGAGCCATCGGGGTGGGTTGCGTTTCATCATGGTTACTCCGCGGACCGATGGTTATAGCGCCGTAGCGCATGTTGTCCGGGTGAGGCTGGTCCTCCTGTGGATGGGCCTGCTGCTTTCATGCGGGCTGGTATCGCCGTCCTCCGGTCCGGAGCTGAGCCTCCGGCCAGAGCTGCCAAGCCAACGGCCAGTGCTCCCACCCACAAGATCATTGCTGCCACCACCCACCGAAAATACCAGGTTCGCAACATCAGCACGCTCCTTTAGTACGAAAACTGCTCTGAATGGATATTCGGCGGCGGCACACCGATTTCACGCAGCAGGCGCATGGTTGCTTCCGCCATGGCCGGCGGTCCGCAAACGTAATAGTCCTTCTCCAGCACCTGCCCACGAAGCAATTCGATCAGCAACGACCGATTCAAGCGCCCCCGAGGCCCCCGCCAATCGGCGGAGGGGCGACTTAAAACATGCACCACCCGTACTTGCGGATGGTCCAGTGCTTCCATGGCCGCAAGTTCCTCCCGAAAGATGATATCCTCCTCACTGCGGTTCACAAACACCAGCAGCGCCGACCGCCTGGATCGGGTATCGCGTAGATGGCGCAGCATGCTCATCAGCGGCGTGATGCCCACTCCGCCGGCAATGAGAACCAACGGCCTTTCCGGGGCGGCAACAAGATAGGAAAAACGACCAAACGGGCCGCGGATGTAGGCCTGATCGCCGGGTTTTATTTTTGGAATCAGGGCGGTGAAATCGCCGACGATTTTGATCGTGGAGGCCAAGCCCTCCCCGGCAGCGGGACTCGAGGATATGGAAAACGGATGTTCTTCCGGCGGCACATGGGGGCTTAAAATGGTGAGGTAGTGAAATTGGCCCGGGCTATGCACGCGCCTGGCTGCCGGCGACACCGGAGCAAATGTCAGCGTCCATACATCCCGGGATTCCTGTTTTACGCTGGTGACTGTATGGAGGATTTTGCGATGATAAAACCGGTGAAACCATCGATGGTACACGTACACGCCCAGCGTGCACGCGGCCAGGGCGATCCAGACGGCCCGCAGCGGCCACGGGGCCAGATCTCCCCGTCCGCGACCGCCAACGCCCAATACCAGGCTATGCACAAAAGCCAGCACCAGCATGAACACCACCATGCGTCCATGCCAGCGCCGCCAGCGCTGATATTCAAGGCGCAGGGACTGCCGCCATACCGCGGTAATCACCGTTACCACCAATGCCAGCAGGGCCAGCCGCCCCAACTCCACCGGCCAGGGCACCGCCACGCGTGTGAGCAGCCACCATCGGCCTGTACCCCAGGCCAGCAGTATCGGATGGGCCAATAACATCAACACGGCCAACAGCCCCATGGCCCGATGAAAGCGCAGCAGATAATCGAGTCCGAACGGCGATTCCAGGCGCGGAATACGTGCGGCCATCACAAATTGCAGCACCAGAATGGCAAACCCGGCCAGCGCCAGGTTGTTGGCCAGATGCTTCAAAAAGCCGCCCTGCGGCCCGGAGGATCGTTGGCCAATGTCTACCAGCAGCACGGGGCCAGCGATGACCAGGGCATAAATGACTATCCAGACGATCGCGGCCCGGCGGCGCGGCAGAAGGGGTGGGGCCAAATCCATGGGGTTCTCCATCAAAATTCAATGCCCACCTGCACCGTTGCCACCAGGGCGTTGGCATACGTACCGCCGGGATGAATGACATATTGTAGATCCGGCTGGACGTTGAGCCAGGGCGTTACTGCAATGGAATAAAATCCTTCCACAATACATTCCGAGTGGTAGGGTGTTCCGGCAAAGCGGCTCAAATGTGCCCAACTGGCACCGATACCGAGGTTGTCATCCCGGCGGCCGGGGATTGGGCCCCGCCAGCGCAGGCCACCGAGCAGGTTGGCGTTGATTTCCGTGAGGTTGCCATTGGCCCAGCCATATTGCACAAAGGCACCAATGCGTGTGGCCGCCGGGCTACGCTGATGGGTCGATTTCCACAAGGTTTGATCCAGATAGACATAAAACCCATGCGCATCTTGCTGATAGGTTCCCGCATACGTCTGAAAGGATCCGGTGTGGTACCATTGGCCCAGGGTTACGGTGCCACTAAGCTGCGGCGGGCCAAGGTGCCAATTCACGCTCTGCTGGCCGATGGCCATCAGACCGTAGGGATTTTCCACGGCGTTGGGATCGGCACTGGCTACGGCGGGCAGAGTATTGTCCGTATTGCCGTCAAAAAGGCCGGCTTGAAGTTGCAGATACTTCCAGGGCTTCCAGCCGACCTCACCACCCCAGGCGGAAAACGGATAGCTGGGAAACACAAAAATGGTGGGGGTAAAGCCAAAGGAACCATTCAGGAAGGGTTGGGCATCGCGGATGTTGTCAAAATCATACGTGGTATCAATGCGCCCCAGCTTCACCCACAAGTCTTTTCCCAAAAGTTCCTGCTTGTACCATATCTGATCCAGCCGGGTGGCGGGATTTTGGTCGATGGCACTGATGGCCTGCGCCGCCCCGACCAGATTCAAGGCCGGATTTTGGCCGCCGTGAGCCATAAAATCAACAAATGCGGTTCCTCCCTTCCAACCCAGAAGCCTGGCGGTATTCAATGTCAGCGAAACATCGAGGCGATAACGCCAATCTATGCGGTTGGTGCGGATGCCGCCGGCAAAATTTTCGCTAACGGCCTGCAGAAAGGAAACGGCCGGGATAATACCACGGCGCTGCAGGGCATCGCGTGCCCCCCACCAGTCGCCGGTAAGGTTATCCCGATCCACCAGGCTTTGGGGGCGATCGGCGTTGAACCAATCGCCAAAAGCGGTGGATAAACGCGAAGCCGACACCTGAGCCTGACAACAGCCGGGGTTCGGGCCAACACAGAAATAAATCAGCAGCGCCGCCGCAGCCGCCAAGGAGAATCCCAGACAGGCCGGCCTGGGGTCATGAGCAAAAAGGTGGGGCCACACTTTACTCGGATGGCTCTTGAACCAGGTTCGCACGGTGCACACGCTGTTTGGAAAACCGCAGCCCTGGCCGCCCGCCGACGGACACCATGTTTGAGGCCGCTGGGTATGATAGCCAACCAACCGCGGGTTAGCGAGCCTGTCACCTACCGTCGCCGCAGATGTAATTTGGTGCGATGTTCAGCCATGTGGTCATGCGGCACATGCACGCCGCAGGTATCGCACGTATCAGCCTTCTGGAAACATTCCGCGCACAACAACTCCCCGGTCCGGCGAAACTCCGTCAGACGCAGACGATCGGCAGAGGGCAGAGAATTCACGAGTGTTTGCAGGCGCGGCATGACGGGCAGGGCCGTATGGCAGCCGCTGCATGCGGCAAATTGCAATTGCTTAAGCAGCAGTTCTATTTCGTGGCCGCGATTGGCGGGAATGGTGCCTTTACCTTCGCACAAGGGACATAGATGCCCCAGATAGGCATACACCGCATCGCGGATCAATTCGCTTTTGTTATTAACGGATGCCAACAGCCCGGCCAACGCCGCATCCACCTTAAACGCCAGAATCTGATCTTTAGGGGCTCGGGCCACCCGTCGCAGACGCGACTGGGGCAATTTTGCGCCGGGCCGCGGCTTGACGCTTACCAATTTTTCCGCTGCCATAAAACACTCCAAAACTGCTCGCGCGCGGCGGCACCAATGGCTTAATTTTACTTAGTTATACGCTGGTTTGCAAACGGTGCGGGCGGGATTTTGTGCCGGCAAAGCAAGGGTGTTACATCGGCCGTACTTCGACCGCCGACCATTTCTCGGCAATGCGCACAAACAATTCATGTTCTTCGGGCGTGAAGGCGACATCGCGCCGTTCCATGGCAATTTGGGCGATGGCTACGGCCTTGTTAAAGTCGATGCGTTTGAGGCCTTGTTCATCGAGCCAGGAAAAGCTTGGAACAAATTTGGGCGGGCGCGAAACCAGGACATGGCTCGAAAATCCGATCACCGAACCGGTGCTTAAGTAGGTTCCGATACCGAGCTTGGCATGATCGCCAATGATGGCCCCCAGAAAATTCAACCCGGAGGCCACGTCGGTGCCATTGATGGGCACGCGCACTTCGCCGTAGGTATTTTTGAGATTGCTGCCCGTGGTACCGGCACCGATATTCACCCATTCCCCCACCACCGTCTGGCCCAGAAAGCCGTGATGTTGTTTATTGGAATTGCCGAGAAAAATGGAATTTGTGATTTCTCCGCCGAGGCGACAGTTGGGACCGATGCTGGTGTTTTCGCGAATGCAGGTACCCGCGCGAATGATGGATTGTCGACCGATGGCGACCGGGCCGGTGATCACGGCATGCGGGTGAATTTCGGACCGCGACTCAATGATGATCGGTCCCTGGCGGGCATCAAGCACCGCCCCGGGATAAATGGTGACATCCTTTTCAATGCACATATTTTCCGGAGCCAGCAGGTGCGCACCGGGCATGGGCACGGAAGCGAGGCCGGGGGTGCGGCGGGAAAAATCATCGCGCAGGGCCGGGCCATTATGCGTTATCAGATCCCATGGATACTCAATCAAATTCGCTTCCGCCGCGGACACGCGCACCTGTGGCAGCATTTCGGTGAGGGTTTTGGTTCGCACGATATTGCGCATATCAAGTGTGGCCAGATTTTTCGGGGAAAGGTGCATCCAGGCAATGTCATGGCCGACCAGGCCGGCGGTATCCGGCGGTGGTTCGGAAAATGGTTTGTTCATAAGCCAGCGACCGCTGATGAAAATTGCCCCGTGTTTGTTACGCAATGGCCCGTTGACCCGCAATTTGATCGCGGCGCGTACCCGCGGGGCCATGGTATCGCGCACCACGACCCCATCAATGGGGCGTTGAATAAAGAGCATCATGCGGTCGAGCAGATCGCCGGCACCACAGCGCAGCAGGAACGGCGGCCGGTAATAGGTCAGGGGATATAACAAATCGACTTTGGTGTCTTCAAGAATAAAAATAGGAGTCATGCCGATTCCCCTGCGGGCGCTGGTCAATCCGTCAGGAGCCGGACGCTTACCATGGTTGGTCTTGTAGCCATGGTCCACCAACGACCCAACACTTCGCTTATCGGGCGGAATCGGAAGGAAAATTAAAAAAAGCCTCCGCCGCAATGCCGTGAGTCGGTAAAGTTCGAACCCTTTTTACAAGGGCGGATGCGCAATACGCCGTTTCCGGACTTCCACAACTGTTTTAACCAAGGTCAAAACCAGGCTTGTCCTTCAAACCGCCATTCGCGGATCCTTTGTAATGTTCATCGGTCCGAAGCAATAAAGCCGACCTAACACGAACATGGCAGAGGGCAAATCACTTGTACCAAAGGTGAAATGGAAAAGCAAGGAGCTTTGGCGTCAGGCTTGGCGATACAACCGGTGGCGGGCGATATACCGGGCAACTGGATCGGGCACCAGGTACGCGATAGACAAACCCCGGCGCACCCGATCACGGATGGCGGTGGAGGAAATATCAATGCGCGGCGTATCGATCACCGCGGAGAGCAGCTTGCGCCAAGTCCGGGCCGACACACCGGCCGGCCGCAAACTTTTGCCGGTGTTCTGATCTCCACGCGGCAACACCGCCACGTCCACACGGGCCAGCAATTCATTCACGCGGTACCAGGTGCCCATCCCGGTAAGTTGATCCCATCCCAAGAGCAACACAAATTTCTGGTCCGGGTGGGCATTTTCCAATGCGTTCACGGTGTCCCAAGTGTAACTTGGGCCGAGACGATTGATTTCCACCCTGGAGACCGCAAAAGCGGGTTCTGCTTTAATCGCCAGCGAAATCATGTTGAAACGGTGGTGAGCGTCCGTTATGGGGCGATGAGTTTTGTGCGGCGATACCCGGGCCGGCATCAACACCACCCCCGCTGCGCCGCACTTTTCCATGGCCGCGCGGGCCACAATCAGATGCCCATGATGAATGGGATCAAAGGATCCACCGAACAAAATGTGCCTGGCCATAAATCCACCTGCTACGTCGGCAAATTGGTATTGCCGGTTCGGCCGATTATACGCTACAGCGCTTGACCAATGTCGGCCAGAGTCCGACGCCCGGAATGCAACCCCAGGGCACAAATTGAGGAGGAGTGCGGTTTTGACGACGACAAATGCCAAGGCCCAAGCACAAGCGGCTTACAGAAAAATAGCCGATGGTTGCGTGGGAGGCAACCACCGGCTTTCGTGGGGGAGAAGGAAGGAACATCAGCCATGGCCGGGCCACAACAGGCCGACAACCACAGCAACCTTATATACGACACTCATGAGGGAAGGTTTGCGCGTGGCGGAATTTTTTTAGTTGCGGTGTTTAGGCCCTTTTTGTCCTCTACGGGCCTTGCTGCTGAGCCAGGGCGGTAAAGATTTCGCCACGTTTTTCGTAATTAGGAAATTGATCGTACGAGGCGCAGCCCGGCGAAAGGACCACGTTTTTAATATCCGCAAAAGCAGGATCGGGTGAAGTGATCCAAAGTCGGGCTTGCTGAACCGCTGCGGAGAGCGTTTGGGTATAGACAAGCCGATTTTTGGGGAGCAGGTTGGTTTGGGCGGCCAAATCAATGATTTTTGGGCCGGTGGCACCGATGCCCAGCACCCCGGCGGAGCGCCTGGCCAAAACGGCGGCCAGTTCGGCCAAGTCCAAGTGTTTGTCGTATCCGCCAACGATACAGATAAAGGATTTTTCTGGAAAAGCCTGCAAGGCGGTCAGGGTGGCTGCGGGTGTGGTGGCCTTCGAGTCGTTGTACCAGCGGACGGCGTGACCGGAGCGAACCACCTGGGTATGCACCAGTTGGAGCCGATGCGGCAAGCCGGAAAATCGCATGAGTGCGGCAACGGCGGCGGGCCGCTGATCGGAAAACCCCAGCACTTCCACCACGGCCAATGCCGCCTGGGCGTTGGATTGATTATGATCTCCCGGAACCAGCAGCTTAAGTTTTTCGCTCCCGGCGAGACAATAAACCCTGCTACGCCCCGGGGCGTGGGGCAGCCAGGTGCGGGCCGTGGCATCGTCTCCATTGAGGATGGCGATATCCGCAGGGGTTTGAAAACGCAGGATGTTTTTTTTGACGGCGGCATAATCAGCGAAGGTACCGTGGCGATCCAAATGGTTGGGCACCACATTGGTGACTACGGCCACATGGGGCGACCAGCCGATCGCCGGGGTATCTTCCAGCATGAAGCTGGAGAGTTCCAGCACCACAATATCTTTGGCCGAGATGTTCGGGAGCTCCGTGAGCAGGGAATGGCCGATGTTGCCACCCATCCAACAGCGCCGGGGCGGCGTAGCGGCGAGGCACGCGGTTAAGGCCTGGCAGATCATGGCGGTGGTGGTGGATTTACCGACACTACCGGTGATACCCACAATGGGAGCACAGCAGCGCTGCACAAATAAATTAATTTCAGTGGTGATGGGGACGCTGCGGCGAAGTGCGGTCTGCACAAACTCGGATTTATTTTTATCCACCGCGGGATTCACCACCAGCAGATCGGCCTGCTGCAAAAGGGCCGCATCGTGCCCGCCGAGCGCAAATTCACATCCCGTCCCGGTCAGTTGGGCCATGGACTCTGCAAGGTTCGAGGCCGGTTCCATATCGGTCACCACCACGCGGCAGCCTTGCTGAGAAAGCCATCGGCTCACCCCCACACCGCCTCCAAATCGGCCCAGTCCCATGACCACAACGCGCATCTGCGGGAAGACGGTGATGAAAGTATCATTTTTGGTCATCGTTGGTGAATTTTCAGTTGTAAGGCCTTAAGCCACAGCGGGTGGTCAGCGCCTGGTGGCCGGCAGAGCCGCAGCGATCTCGTTGCGTGTATCAAGCAGCGCCTGCAACACAGCCTGGGACCAGTGCTGGCCGGAGAAGCCGGCATATTTTTGATCCCGATAGGCGAAAATAATCGAGCGGCTGGCGGAAATCACCGCCCCATGTCCGGCGCGGTCGAAGACGTGGGCGCAATCCTGAAGGTTGCCGCCCTGGGCCCCGATACCGGGTATCAAAAAAAGAGTGTGCGGCAATGCGCGGCGCAGTTGGATCAGCGAATCCCGCGTGGTGGCTCCCACCACCGCACCGACGGCGCTAAACCCGGAGCTACCCATCAGGCCCTGACCCCAGGAAGCAATGTGATCCGCCACGTGTTGGTAAAGCGGCTGGCCGTCGGCGGCGGGTATTTCCTGAATTTCACCGGCGCTGGGGTTGCTGGTGCGCAGCAGAATAAATACGCCTTTACCGGTCTTTTGGGCGAGATCGGTGAAGGGTTTGATTCCATCGCCGCCAAAATAAGGATTGATGGTGATGGCATCGGGGCCGGCGGTATGGCCCAGATCGCCAAAGTTGCTGTCGGCCAGAGTGGCGGCGGCGTATTGTTCAGCGGTGTGGCCGATATCGGCGCGTTTCACATCGCCGATGACCAGCAGTCCGGCATCCCGGGCTTCCTGCACCAGACGACCATAGACCTGCCAGCCCCGCCATTGGTAGCGCTCAAAATAAGCGCTGTTGATTTTAACCGCCGGGACGTGCATGGCCGCCACCGCGATGATTTGCCGACAGAATTCGAACATGGCGTTGACACAATCGCCGGCGCGGCCGGAGTCATTCATGCCCGGCTGAGAGGTAAGGGCGGGCGGGAGCTTTTCATAAACGGGATCCAAGCCCAAAATCAAGGGGGTTTGCCGTTGATCAATGGCAGCAAGCAGACGGTCGGCGAAATTGGCGATAGCCATGGCAAAATCCCTGATACGTACCTTGGTGGCTTAGGGCATGGATAAATTCAAGTCACGGCGATAAAGGGCGAAGAGTTCCATGAACTGGGAATTGAATACGAAATTGAAATCCGGAAACTTCATACCCGACATGTTCTGATCAATATGCGAAAACATGAGGTCTACGGTGCCCACGGCCAGTTCCACCGGGGTACCGCCATGCCACGTGCGGGAGGCAATGTGGCCCTCGATGGAGGCCCCGGTTTCGTTGAGCTGGCTGATGGCGGCGCGATAGACAATTTGTTCGCCGGGGCGAACCAACCGTGCAAACGCGGCCTGATTGATTTTCGCGAGGATCACCTTTTCCTTGAATTCCCGCACCGCCCCAACCAGAATTCCGCCGGTTTGGGCCATGCCTTCGATCATCAGGCTGGCGGGCATGAAGGGGAAGCCTGGAAAGTGATCTTGGAGATGATCTTCTGAAAGCGTGACATTTTTGATGGCGACGGCACTTCTGCCGGGCGCAAAACTTTCAAAACGATCGATCCAAATCCACCGCACCCACCAGCCCCTTTTTAAATCAGGCCATCTTTGTGGCCGATGAACTTCACCAGGTCAATAACGCGGTTGGAATAACCCCATTCGTTGTCGTACCAGCTTATGAGCTTAAAAAACCGCGAATTGAGTTCAATACCGGCCTTGGCATCGTAGATGCTGGAACGGGAATCGCCGAGGAAATCGCTGGAGACCACTTCATCTTCCGTATAGCCGAGGATACCTTTCAGCGGGCCGGCCTCAGAGGCTTTTTTAATAGCGGCGTTGATTTCGGCCATGGAGGTTTCCTTTTTGGTGCGGACGGTCAGGTCCACCACGGAAACATCGGGGGTGGGAATACGGAAGGACATGCCGGTGATTTTGCCTTTCAGTTCAGGGATGACCAGGGTGGTGGCCTTGGCGGCACCGGTGGAGGCTGGGATCAGGTTTTGGCCGGCACCGCGCCCGCCGCGCCAATCCTTTTTGGACGGTCCATCCACGGTAGGTTGGGTGGCGGTGGTGGCGTGTACGGTGGTCATCAGGGCTTCTTCCACGCCGAAATGATCGTGGATCACTTTCACGAGCGGAACGAGGCAGTTGGTGGTGCAACTGGCGTTGGAAACAATGGAATCTGCGGCGGGGTTGAATTTGTCTTCATTGACGCCCATCACAAACGTGGGGGTTTCCTTGTCCTTGGCGGGGGCGGAAATAATGACCCGTTTGGCCCCGGCGGCCAGATGTTTGCCGGCCCCTTCGCGATCGGTGAAAAGTCCGGTGGATTCAATGACATAGGAAACATGCAGATCCTTCCAGGGTAGGGTGGCCGGATCCCGCACGGAAACGGTTTTGATGAAATGGCCGTTGACGACGATGCCTTCGTCGCCGCGCACGCTGACTTCGCCCTTGAAGCGGCCGTGGGTGGAATCGTAGCGCAGCAGGTAGGCGAGATTGTCGGGCGGCACCAAGTCGTTAATGAGGACAAACTCAATCTGGGGGTCGTTAGCGCCGGCCCGGAAAACCAGGCGGCCGATGCGGCCGAAACCATTAATACCAACTCGAATTTTAGCCATTGAAAAACTCCTTCATCGTTACAGGTCCGGCGGCGGAGCTACAACAACATGCTCCGACGGCCGGGCGCATTCCAAGCCCGTGATACTACAGGATAATGGCGGCTTAACGCAAGCCATCGAAAAATAGTTGGCTGGGGGCTGGGGTGAGCGGGCAAGATTATCAAGATCGACAAGATCAACACGTTTTTTTTGGTAAGGAGTTAGGAGTTAGGAGGTGGGAGATCCCGATACGCTGGTCCTCCAGCATCGAGGATTTCGGCATCCATGCCTTAACGGGGACGCGGTGGAGGGCAAGATGGCCAAGGTATTTGGTGTTGGCCGTCTTGGACAGGTTGAAAAATGGGCGGTTTTGTTGGTGTTTTGGGGTAAGGTGGCCAAGATGGCCAAGATGGACAGACATTTTTGATTTTCCGGGTTAGAGGTCGGTTTTGTGCTTGTTGTAGGCGCAGCATGGGCATGAGTCGAATTCCTTATTTTGGTGTGGTGCATGGCCTGTGGCTTCGACGGAGCCACGCGGCGGGGTACGTATTTACTTGTCAGTGATCGCGAGCGGTTTGGGGGCCCGCGGTCAGGCGGAACAAGGCTCGGCTGCGTCCCGATAGCCATCGGGAATGAGCCTTCCATCGGGAGTTCCGTTGATGGGTGATAGGCGGGGTATGGGGGTGGGTAATGGCGGCTGTGGCCGCGGGGTGTTCACCGCAGGGGACGCAGAGGACCGCGGAGGATGGGGCGCTGCGCGAGACGGGAGACGGGTTAAACACGAAGGCGCGAAGGCACGAAGTGACGACGCGGTGATCCACAGATTGCACAGATTACACAGATTAAACGACGACGATTTTTTACCGCAAGGAGCGCGGAGGACGACGATGGTTTTTTACCATCCCGACAGACATCGGGATAAGCTCCGGACGCGGGGGTACGCAGAGGATGCTGGGAAGCGGTCAGGTTTTAGCGGTCAGCGGTCAGCTTTCAGCCGCCATGTGCGGGTCCTGTCCCGTAGGCCCAACGCCGTTCGGGAGAGCGGCCAATCGGGACTCGCCTGTTCACCGATCACCTTGTCTCGGCGAAGCCGTGGCCTGAACGGCGATCATGGGATCCATTTCGATAAGTAGTCTGCCCCTATTATTCGTTTCGGTCTCCGGTTAATCCGTTTCCTCCCAGTGCAGCAGGTGCCCGCTACCGTCTTTTCGGCCCAGCGCTAGAAATAGCAGAATTGGTGCGCCCTCAACGTAAAGGAAGAGCCAAAAATCATTTACGAATATTTTTTCGATCCTCTTCCCAACGCGATCACGTACCAGGATGGACCGGTTCCAGACAGAGTCCTCCTCGCGGAACCGTAAGAGCACCGGCTCCTCCGCGGTTGTTTCCACTTCCGGTGTTTGCCTACCTCCTGCGCGCAGAGCCGACCACTCAACCACATCGCCGACAAGAAATATATTCAGATCGCTCCCATCCTCCAATGAAAACCTTAGCTCTGAGTCAGTCCACCTTGCCCCGCAAATCCGGTGCCCCACGACTCTTGCGGACCGGGCGGCGCTCACCGGCTCACGTTCGGCCCGATATGCAATGGCATCTCCAACAGAGGGAAATCGTCGCACCGCCCCGACAGGCTTAGTCACTTCTATCGTTCTCATAAAAACACGTTACCTCTGGCCAGATAAATGTTCGCCACCGAAATCTCCGGTTTGGGGATTGTTGAATACCGTCCACTGATTTCCCGCAGAATCGGTGGCGTAGTAGGTGTTGGTGTAGCCGTCCACAGTGGAGCCGGTTGAATTCACCCAGTTCTGGTTGACGATTCTGCCAAGTTGATCCAATCCCACATATTGATCCCCACCTGTACCGATGCTGCCACTTGCGCCGACGAGCGTGAGGTTGATGCCGGTTTGGGGGTGGTTTCTTGCAACAATGGTTGACAGGCCAAGGTAGGAATACTGTTCGAGCACCTGGCCGGCATCGCCGGAGTTAGTGCCATCGACGATGCCATCCAACCGGCCGATGGCGTTGTCAAGCATTGCGTTGGAATTGCCCATCAGCACACCGCCTGTATCGCCATAATTGTAGTTAATCGTGCGACCATTGGGATAAACCATTCCTGTCGGCAAGCTGCCGTTGCTCGGATCGGAATAATTATACCCGACATAGGGCGTACTGGAAGTGTCTACCGCTCCCGTTACGGCTTGGTATTGCTGGGTCAGTTGGCCAAGGCCGTTGTGGTAGCATGAGCTCACGGTGTCCCCACTCGCGCCGCGTCGCTGGCCGCTGGCGCACGGCGAGGCGGGACTGGCACCCAGCCCCCCCGGCGTTTTCCGTAGCGATAAACCGTCCCCTTGTATGTGATCGTTCCACCATGGACGGCGTACCCCGAAACCCACTTTCCGTCCAACAGCGTCTCCACCGGGCTATTCCCTTGAATCAAGAACCGCCCCCGCAGCCCCACGTCGGTCCACCCATGGGCAACCGCGAGGCTTCCGGTGA
>JAJYZF010000191.1 GCA_021800165.1 Planctomycetota bacterium
GCACGGTGCCACAGGCCGCCAACGAGGCCGCCCTGGCACTCTTCGGGACGGCAGCCCCCATAAACTTGGGTGGTCCCGAAAATGGGTAGGATGGACAAGGGGGCGGCAGGCAGCGCCGTCGAGGCGTACAATACCGACTCCTACGGCAACACGCTGATTTTCACCGGTCCGGGGGCGGACAATACTTGGTTTACGGACGATGATACGCAGTCGAGCTACGGCGCAAGCGGTATTATTTACTGCGGCTACCGGTATGATGCCGAAACAGAAAATTATTATGTGCGGAATCGGTATTATTCGCCAACCCTTGGACGCTGGCTCACACGCGATCCGATCGGGTATCGAGGGGGGATCAATCTTTACGGCTACGTCGATTCCTCGCCGGTGGGGAATGTGGATGCGAGCGGCGAAATCTGGATTGACGGTATGAACCTCTCGCCTCCGCCAGCCCCGCCGCGAGCGCCGAAAAAGTGCTGCCCACCGTTCCCGTCGCTGGTGAAGGCCTGGGAGCAATGGGTAGCCGATTATCTTGAGGCCACGGCAATGTACTCCGCCTTGGTGGCTCAGCAACGCTTCGCCCACGGGATTGGGAACGACTTAGCCACCGCCACGGCCGAGTTGCAGCATGCAAGGCACGTGATTCAGGTGTCGCAATTCGACCTGGCTGTTTCGGAACTCCTTGGCTCTACAACTGATATAGCGCTCGATCCGGTTTTCATCACAGCCGATTTGAAGATCAAGATGCTCGAGGCCCAGTATCAGAGTATCGCCGGCGACGTGGCAAGCTTGGAAGGGATGTACGCGAGGTCCGTTCCGCCGTTCGTCGAGGTGTCGAATTACATAAAACAATTAAGAAAGGTAGGAAGGGCTCAGGGTGATTACATCTTTTTGCACCAGGGCTGCGGCTAGCGGTCCCCGCGGGGCGACGGCAGCGGGAATCCGCCGGTTACCCATGGTGGCGAATTTCATACTACGGCTCACGTTGGCGTGGCCGTGGTGGCTTGCAGCCCGCAGACTTGGTGGGCTTGCACGGGGATCGCCTCGCTTGGGCACATGCCGACGGCGAGTGCGTGTGATCGGTGGCGGGATCGTCCTTTGCGCCATCGCGATGCCGGGGTGCTCGCGGCACCCCGCCTCCCATCAGGCATCTGCTGCGGCGAGCCGGCCGGCGCGGGCGGGCGCCCGGGTGGCGGCAGTGGCGGCTCCGGTCCGGCCACGCGCCCGCCTCGCGGTCTTCGGAATGGTGGTCGGCCCGGGCAGCGGCCCGGGTTCCGGCTACCGCGTGGCGGTTCTATTACCTGGGGGGCACCACCACTCGCCGGACCCCTCGGCGCTGACCAACGTGGACGGAATGTTCGCGCTCAACGGTGAGCTTCGCCCCGGGAAATACACCTTTGAAATTACCAGGGGCAGGCTGTTCCTCGTTCGCCCACCATCGGGCATCTGGCCCCTGCTGGAGTACAAGTTCGAGGCCTCCAAACGCGATGCCACGGTGCGCGTGCCAGCGGTAATAACACCGTCCGCCAGCTGGTTTACCGTGGTACGTTTGAAGCTGCCAGGTGCAGCAGCCGGACATCGAGAGCGAGCCATAAAAGAGCGTGGGGTGCCAATATTTGGACAGCTCACCAAGCCCGACGGTGCGATACCGCTTGTGGGGGCTTCGGTGGGGGTTTACCGCGTCGGAGGCCGGGCCATGCCGGAGTTTGTTACAGCGGCTATACCCAATAGGCTGGGGCTTTTTGTCTTCAGGAAGGGGCGACTCGACCCGGGCAGATACTGGATGTCAACTATAGTGTTTTCCGGGCGCCCAAAGCGTCTGAATCCAGTTGGTTTGTCGGCTCTGGACGTCGCGCCTACCCCACAGCGGGATATCGTGCTGCGGCTGCGGGAGGACGCTGGCACAGTTGAAGGCCGCGTAGTGGACTCCAAGGGACATCTCGTCCGCCGGGCGGAGGTTACGCTGGAGGGGAGGAAGCGGCTGCAAGCGTTCCGAAATTACGAGGCGGAGACTAACGCGGAGGGCCATTATGTGATAAAGCACGTTTGGAAGGGTACGTACACGGCGAGCGTGAGTTTTGGGGCAAACGCCACGTTTCCGGTCGTCGTCAAGGTCGGCAATCAGCCGGTGCACAAGGACTTTCGGCTTCCCCGCTGGTTCGGCGGGTGAGCTGCGTGATGGAGCCGCGTGGGGAAACCACCCCGTTGAAACCGAGCGGCAACCTTCCCGCCCCGCCCCGGCGCGTTATGATTTCAGTAGTGATTCCATTTTTGAGGCCGTGGCGTGGTCGCAGTTAATGAAACATCATTAGGGGAGCGCGGGACCGGGGCGACCGGCATCGCCGGCCCATGTCTCACACCAAGCCACCAAGGGCACTAAGACGGTACGGTAGAGGGGTTAGGCCCGGTGCCGAAATCTTCGTGTCTTCAGCCCTTAGTGTGAAACAAAAGCAGAACGCATCACGCGCCAGCGCGAATCAATATCTCGCGCGGAGGCGCGGAGATCGCGAAGAGATTTCAGAATCGGGCGAGACGCCCAACCCCCAATAACCTCTGCGAACCTCCGTTACCTCTGCGGTAAAAAAGTTATTAACCGCAGGGGACGCAGGGGAACGCCGAGGACGGCCGGGCCGCCGGCCCATGTCTCACACCAAGCCGCAAAGAACGCCAAGGCGGTACGGTAGAGGGGTTAGGCCCGGTGCCGAAATCTTCGTGTCTTCAGCCCTTAGTGTGAAACAAAAGCAGAACGCATCACGCGCCAGCGTGATTCAATATCTCGCGCGGAGGCGAGGAGATCGCGAAGAAATTCCCGAGTCGGGCGAGGCGCCCGGCCCACAAAACCTCTGCGAACCTCCGCTACCTCTGCGGTAAAACCGGTTTCTCTCACTTTCCCTGCGGTCGGCGGTCGGCGGTTACCCACCACGGTGGCCACCGGCGGACTAAATTCACCGGCGAACATTTGCGATGAGCGTGATCCACCTGCTCAACCGTCATCTGATCTGCGGGCGCCGCGCGCTGCGTCCCCTGCGGTGAAAATAATATAAAATCAAGACTGCAAGGCCCAAAAGGACGGTACGATCAAGCGGGTAAGTCCAGTGCCGAAATCTTTGTGTCTTCACCCCTTCGTGTGAGAAAAAGCATAACCTCCGAATGGCGATATCCTGGGTACGCAGTCTCTCCGAGCTCAAGGGTTGCTCAAATCCGATAAAACGGCGAAAGTGTACGCCGTTGGTGCGATGGCGTCATCGCGCCGGATGGCGGAAGGTGTATTCGATTGGCGGCTGAAACTCCCCATACAACCGGTGCTTTCGGCTATCTGAACCGAATCGAGCGCATCGGCCTGGTTGCACTGCTTCTCGGCGTGATCATCTTCGGTGTGGTGACGGAAGTGCGATCAGCCTTTCTGAAACGCCGCATGACGGATGTGGATACCTATTTCCGCGCCGCCTGGGCCGTCCGCGTGCACAAAGACCCGTACAACGTCACCGATACCAACGGTTGGCACTATAACTATCCGCCGCTGCTCGCAGTCGCCCTCTGGCCGCTGGCCGATGCCCCGGCCGGGCATTCCCGTGCCGGTCTGCTTCCCTATGCGGTGAGTGTCGGCATCTGGTATGTGATCAGTATCGTGGTGATCTGGCTCGGGGCGTGCTTTATTGCGCACGCATTTGAAGCGAGCAGTTCAGATCCCATGGTTCGGTCGCAAAAAAGATATTGCCGCCGCTGGTGGGCGCTTCGCATCTTACCCATTCTGGTCTGCATGCCGGCGTTGGGCC
>JAJYZF010000074.1 GCA_021800165.1 Planctomycetota bacterium
CACGGCCATCCACATACGCAAATCACGCCTCCGCCGACGCTTATTCATGCACTCTCGCAGGGTATGTATCTCAATGCCTGTGCGCAAAGGCTAAACTGTTACAATTCCTCGCGGTAGCGGCGATCCACCATAAGCGATTGCAGCGTGGCGACCACCACCGATGAACCAAGCAATTCGCCGGACCTGCGGCGCGCGGTTTTATAAAGAACCGGCTTGTATTCGGCCAGCATGACATTGAACTCTTCCAGCGTCTGTTTGGCCAGTTCAATGCGGTCCACGATAAACAAAACCCGCTCGGCGTTGCGTGTGGTGAGAAAGCGCCGAATCAACGCGGCGCACAGCAGCGTCTTGCCCGTGCCGGTTGCCATTTCCAGAAGGAATCCGCGGCGGGCCTGATCATCGAATTGTCGCGATACGGTATCCAGTGCTTCAATCTGGTAATGCCGCAGTTCGCGGTCGGGGCGGAATCTTTTTAGATACTCAGGCGTGATGATCTCGCTCATCAACGCACGCGGCGGTTGCAGATTTTTCAGGCGTAACCGCTCGAGGTCCGCAAGAGACGGCAGCCGCTCAATACGGTAGGCGTCTTGATTTTGACGGGTGTAATTCCAGAACCAGTGCTCGCGGCCATTGGAGAGAATTACGAACGGAGCTTTGAGATTTTCCGCGTAGCCACGGGCCTGCTCCTTTGCATCGTATGGATCAATATCTTCGCGCTTGGCTTCTAAAACACCAAGCGGTCCACGCTGCCCGAAGAGCACATAATCCGCCCGCCCGGCAGCCCCGGTGAGTTCGAAACGGACTTGGCGGGGGTCCAGCAAATCCCAGCCGCTGTATTCCAGCGCCTTATCAATGAGAGCCCGCGAAAATGCCTCATTTGCCTGATTTTGCATGTTTGCGATTATACGGGCGGCCTCGGCAAACCGGCAAGGGGGGATAAGGTATAGAGCTAACGCGAGCGTCGTCTTGCCAAGCCATCGATTATTGGTATCGGGCACTTGGCGTCGCAAAATTAGAATAGCGGTATTTGTGAATCTACGGGCAGCGACAGGTTAAAAAGTCCGGATGCAACAAGCTGCGACCAAGGGTCCAGTATCTCCATCTGGTCGGCAATTTCGTCGCGTGTCAACCATTCAATGGAGCCACGGCCAAACTCAACATCCAAGGCCTGTCGGCGGATGAGGGGCTTCCCGCCGACTTTCACTTTGTGGATAAACGCAAGATGCTGTCGGCCCATTGCATTTCTCGTGTCGTTGATGAAGCCGATGGGGTCGATACGGTCGATAGAAATACCGATGAGCTCCTCATCCAACTCACGGCGCAAGCAACGTTGAAAAATAGAACCGGGGTCATTGGGGTCCCAGTCGCGCTGCTCGGTGTGACCGCCGACGAGCAGAGTCCCCCTTTTCCGCAGGTCCACACGCCGGGCATCGCTCCGCCGCCTGGCGAAGAAATATCTACCCTCCGGGTTCTCCAGCAAGGCGTAGGAGACGATCTGCTGCACATCGCGGGATTTTTCGGATTGCTCGCGTCCAAGGAATTGAGGCTTGCCGTCTTGGAGAATGGTGCGAATTGTGTCTTCGACATCCTTCTGCTTGCGGTTGAACATTTCAAATGTTGCGGGCTTTGTTACCAGCAGCATCTGTGCCGACACCTCCTCAATGAGCTTGGTGACGGCATCCGCAACAACGTACGCGACTTGTTGAAAGTCCACTCGAGAAGCTCCGATGTCCGATGTATCGACATGGAAAACCTTCGGTGCGGTGCCCCCGTCAAACGATTGAGCGGCGGTTTGGTAGGCATCCTGCAGTTGCTTTAACGTGTCTTTGTTCATTACCGATCCCGCCTCATCAATGAGCTTAGAATGGCGCTCGCGTGCCAGCGACGTTTCGTGGTCCGCCGTAAACAAAAAGACGATATTCTCACGGCGCATCCAAGCATCCAGGTTGAAGAATCCGGTGATGGCATCGCGTTCTTGTTCGGTTATACGCTGTTGGGCGTGGAAGAGGAATTCCATCCATCCGGCAACATCGAAGAGTCCTCGATCCAAAATTACAAGTTGGTAGGGTGGATTTTCGTGGCAATCAATGAGGATATTTTGCAGCGCATAACATCCCGACCAGGCGTTGAAGGAAAGCCAATCGTCGCGCAAACCCGGCGGGGTTCGTAGCGACGCCCCCTCCGCTGGAGCCGCCACATCGGCTCCGAGCCGCTTAAATAAATGAACAAGGATGTTGATAATCGAGGATTTCCCCGATTTAGGGGAACCTGAAAACTCAACAATCAATGGGAGCCTTACCTCGGAATCTTCGGATTTGAGAAGCGCTAGCGCCGCGCGGAAGCGGGCATGCAAATCGTTGAGCTGCTTCTCGGATGGTCTGCCATTGGGTATTTTTAACTTCGTTATCACAAAGATTTCCCAAAGCCACCATTGCACCTGACTCTCCAAGCCAGCCCGCGATAGCTGAGCCGGATGTTACCCCGCCAGGTCAATCCTGTAAACTTGGGAGCAATCGCACCGGGTGCCCTATTTTTCCGTGAAATAACCAAGCTCCCGCAGGGACATGTAGTCCTTTGGCCTTTCCGCCGTGGCCCGGCCGAGAATCAGGTGATCCAGCACATCAATTTTCAAAACTCTTCCGGCCCGAATAATTTCGCGCGTTACCTTTATGTCGGCCTCGCTTGGGGTCGGGTCTCCGCTGGGATGGTTGTGGACCAGAACGATGGCCGCCGCGGAAGCGGTGATCGCGGCCTTGAACACTTCACGGGGATGCACCAGAATTGTATCAAGCGTGCCTTGCGACACCTGCTCGATACGAATCAAGCGGCGGCGGGTGTTCAGCAGCACAATCTCCACGGTTTCCACGTCCCTCATGCGGTTTTGGTCGCGCAGCAACCGGACGATGGCCTCGGGGTTATCCAGCACCGGCGATTCCCTTTGCAGTTCCTGCGCCAGGGTGCTGGCCAGCGTGAAGGCCGCCACCAGGGTAACGGCCTTGTCGCGGCCAATGCCGCGGATGCACTGCAAGTCGTCCACCGACGCCTGGGCCATCGCTCCCAGCGAGCCAAACCGCTGCACCAACTGCCTGCCGATCTCCAGCGCATTGGTACCGCGCGTCCCCGTCCGAACCAGAATGGCGATGAGCTCGGCCGGGCTAAGGGCATTTGCACCTCGCTCGATAAGCCGCTCACGAGGCCGCTCGCCCACCGGCTGGTCCCTCAATCGGCTGCCCGCCCCGGATTCCCGCGGTGAGTCTTCGTAGGCCATGTCCATCCTTCATTTCCCGAAACGGGCGGCGGCCTTCGTCGTCCGCCACGCCGACATTCTACCCGCCCCCGTCATCCTTGGCTCTGCGTTCGCTCCGGCTCCGCGCGAGATCCCGGCCGCACCGGGACGGTGAATCCATCGTCCCCGCTGACCGCTCCGTTATGCCCGTCAGCCATGTTCCAGATAGCGCAGAGGCCGCCGATGGACCAGCAAGCCATGCCGCTGGGCCAGAGCATGGAAAGTTTCGATGCCGCTGCGGGCGGCGGGGGTAATACTGTATTGCAGATACCTGGTGAAATAATCATGGGCCAGATCGCGCGGCCAGTGCCGCTGTTGGGCATAGCGATCCACCAACTCGTCGGTCATCGCCGTGCCTTTTTCACGCGCCTCCAGCAGCAGTCGCGGCAGAGGGCCGGGGTTGACATCGCTACGCAGCATCCACATCGCAAACACAAACGGCAGTTGCGTAAACTGCTTCCACTGCTGGCCCAGATCCAACTGCCATGGAAATTCGCCCGGCGGCGGAGCGGCATTGACAACCTTATCGCCGATGAGCAAAAGACTTTCGTGGTGGTGGCTAGGCACAGCTCCCAGTTCGGCCGGCAGTGGAATTACCTCGGGCCGCACATTATAAAATTCCCGCAAAATCACCTGCGCCAAAATCACGCTGGTATGGCTGTCGGTATCGGCATACAGGTGCGTGATGTGTTGCGGGGGCACCCGGGAAAAAATACGCACCGTCAGCGTGGGGCCGTCGCAGGCAATGCCCCCTACGGGCAGCAGCAGTAAATCTACCGGACTGGCCTGGTAATCGACCATGGGTAAAAGGGCGCAGCAGACCTTACCGCGGCTCACCAGATCCAGCAGGGCCGCAGGCACGGCAAAATGCACCTTAACGGCCGGGTTGTCCAGCAGCGGCTCAATGAGCGGCTTGGAATTCAGATAAGACACACATCCAATGTGCAATGGTTCGGTCATGGCAGCGGATTGTAGTGGACTTACCGGTGATTTGCCAGATGGATAACCATGGCGGTGCCAAAAATCGTAGCGAAGCGTTCCGAAGAGGTACGTATTGTTTCCCGCGGGTAAATCGGCCGCGTTAATCATCAGTCTGGCCGCTACCGTCGCTGCGTCTTAGACACTGCGAACCGCAGAGATAAAATCGGCGATGCGCCGGGCGTCTTTTATACCCGGAGAGCCGCTTTCCACCCCACCCGATACATCCACCCAGTCCGGCTGGGCGATGGTGATCGCCGCGGCCACGTTGCCGGGGTTGAGACCGCCGGCAAGTATCAGCGGCGGCAGGCCCGCCAGCGCTCCGGAGGCGCGGGCGGCGGCAATCCACTGCCAGTTAAAGGTGGTGCCGGTTCCACCCGCCCGGCCCGGCACACATGCGTCAAGCAAAACGGCGGCCACCGGAAATCCGGCGGTGCCAATGCGCTTGGGCAACTCCGTCAGATCCGCGGGTTGGGCCACATGGGCCACCAGCCAATACGCGGCCGGTGCGGGTGGTATTGGCCCGGCCGGCCCGTCGTCGACTGCGTAAACCTGAAATAGACGTATGCCCATGGCGGCATATAAATGGGCGGCGGAATATTTCCCCGCGTTAGAGCCGTCAATCAAGGCCACGGCGGGAACCCGCCCGCTTAGGGCCTCCAGAATGGCCCGGGCCTGGGTCAGGTTAATGCGCCTCGGGCCGGAATAAAAATTCAAGCCAATGGCATCCGCACCCGCGTCAGCGGCGGCCACGGCATCCGCCGGTCTGGTGATGCCGCAGATTTTAACTTTTGGACTTTTGACAGGTCGCTGCACGCCAAACCTCATGGCTCCATGGTATCGTCGGTCAACGCGTTGTGTCCAACGGCGGCATCGCGCTCTGGCGCGGCGGGGGAGGATTTTGCTCCGCGGGTATTGCCGCGACGTCGGCGGGGGCCGCGGTGGAATTGACCGGTGCGGGCGTGGATGGCTCCGCGGAATTCGCAGGCTCCTGTCCGTTTAGGGCTTGGTGGGCTGGGTCCACCAGGGTCAGCAGAATGTCTGCGCCGGGTTCGGGCTGTTCGACGGTTAATTGCCGCAGGCGAATAAGTTCCAGCATGGCCAAAAACAAGCCGATCATTTCGCCGCGCGATTTGCGTCCCACAAACATGGCTTGCAGGGTCAGGGGGCCTTCGCGGGTGAGGCGGTCGATGATATCGGCCTGGTGGAGGCTGATGGGGGTGTCGTCATAGATAACTTCATGCTCATAAGCGGAATGGCCGATGCTGGCCATGATGGCGTTGAAGGCGTCAATAAGGGCAAACAGGTCGAGGTCTTCAATTTCCAGCGGTGCCCGGCCCTGGCCATGGCGCACCGCCCGGGGAAAGCGCAGGGCTTCGGTATCGGCATGGCGCCGGAGGGATTCCGCGGCATCTTTGAAGCGTTTGTACGCCAGCAGTTGTTCCACCAGATCCTTGCGCGGGTCCATAAAATCTTCCACCCGGCCGGTATCGGAGCCATCCGGCGGGGCTTCGGGGCGCGGCGCGAGCATCCGACTTTTGATTTCCATGAGGGTGGCGGCCATGACCAGAAAATCACCGGCCAGATTGATATCAATCCGGCGAATCATTTCGACATGGGCTAAATATTGGCTGGTAATGCGCGAAATTGGAATGTCATGGATGTCCACCTCTTCTTTTTTGATCAGATAAAGAAGCAATTCCAGCGGACCATTGTAAACGTCGAGTTCAACTCTGTATTCGTTCCGGCTCATCACCATGGAGAATACCCTATCGCGGGGCTTGCGCCCACTGGCGCCTCCGGCCAGGCCATCCTTCGGCGGGTCGGATTCGGCTTGGTGCAGCCTTTTCGACGCCGATATGGTATAATTCACAAGTTGGTTTTCAGGCGTCCGGCGAGCTTGACCTGTAGGTTCAAGGAGTCCTCGATGAAAATCGCAGTTCCCATCAGTGAAGGCAAACTCTGTTCCCATTTCGGCGGCTGCCTGGAGGTGGCTTTGGTGGAAGCGGAACCGGAATCCCGAAAAATTCTCAATACCCGCGTGTTGCCTACGCCTCCCCATGAGCCGGGCCGGTTCCCGACGTGGCTGCACCAGCAGGGGGCGAATGTCGTGATTGCCGGCGGCATGGGCGAGCGGGCGAAAGCTTTGTTTGAGCGGGCCGGCATTCAGGTTGTTCTTGGAGCGCCCGTCGAACCTGCCGCAACGCTGGTGGCCGCTTGGCTGGAGGGCCGGCTGCAAAGCGGCCCGAACAACTGCCATCACGATTCGCACGACCACCACGCCTGCGCTCATCACCATGACTGATTTGCGCAAGCAACATCATCCCCGGTGCATCGTGTGCAGCCCGGCTATGGCCCAAGGTCTGCGGCTGCAAATGATGCTCGATGCGCAAGGCTCCGCCGTCGGCGATTTCGCCTGTGACGGCCGCTACGAAGGCTACCCCGGCGTGCTGCATGGGGGCATTATCGCCTCGGTCCTGGATGGGGCGATGACCAATTGTCTATTCCTCCACGGCGTGGCCGCGGTAACAGCCGAATTGGTGGTGCGTTTCCGTCATCCGGTAGTGCCCGGCACCTCGGCCCAGGTGCGGGCTTGGATTATCGAAAAGGATTCTCCGGTGTTTCGACTGCAGGCCCAATTAACGCAAGACAAGCTGGTGAAAGCCACGGCTCACGCCATATTCATGCTGCCGCGGGGTGTGCCGGGTTGGTCCGTGGAGGCTCGTGGATGAACAACGATCTACGCATCACCTTGGTGGTGGAAAATACCGCCCGTAAGGCGGGTTTGCTGGCGGAACATGGCCTGTCCTACTGGATTGAACTGGGTGGCCATGGGGTGCTTTTTGATACCGGCCAGGGCCAGGTTCTGGCTCCCAATGCCGAGCGCTTGCGGATCGATCTCGGCACCGCCCGGGCCGTTGTGCTTAGCCATGGCCATTTTGACCACACCGGCGGTTTGCGGTACGTGTTTCATCTGGCCGATCAGGCGAAAGTGTTTTTGCATCCGCAGGCCATGGTTCCGCGATACACGCTGCACCGGGGCCAGGCCGCGGAGATAGGGCTTGCCGCACTGACCAAAGCGGAACTTGAACGGGAACGGCATCGTCTGGTCTGGACCACGCAGCCCACCGAAATTGTGCCCGGAATTTTTGCCACCGGCGCTATTCCCCGCGTCAACAATTATGAGGATACCGGAGGCGATTTCTTTCTCGACGCCACCGGGCACGTGCCCGATCCTATCGTGGATGATCAGGCGATTTATGTGGATACGGATTCGGGCGTCGTGGTTGTTCTGGGTTGTGCGCACGCGGGCGTCGTCAATACGCTGGAATATGTCGGTAAGCTTACAGGCCGGCCGATTCTGGCCGCCATCGGGGGAACCCACCTGGTCAATGCCTCGCCGGAACGTGTGGCCCGCACCATTGGGGTATTACGCCAGATGGGTGTGAAGCTGGTGGTACCGTGCCATTGCACCGGCCCGCGGGCCATGGCGGCGCTCTGGACGGCATTGCCCAACCAAATCGCGGACGGCTGCGTGGGAACGCACTTGAGCTTTCCGGCGGGGGCGGTAACTTCCGCGGACCCGCGCTGATTCCAAGCCGCTGGGTGATGAGGCCCCGGCGCTGGGGTGTGGCGGCCACGGCCAAGCAATGCTACGAGGCCAGCCGAATCGGGCGAATATCAAATTTCGGGTTCTGGCCCAGAAACCGGGCTGGATTATTATGAAAAACCTCCAGCAGTTCCTGCTGGCTATGGCCGCGCTGCTGATATTCCATAGCGCACTGCTGCAAAGTGAAGGGACTGCTGGCTCCCCAGTCGGCGGAGGAATTCACCAGCAGGTGGCGGTGGCCATAAAGTTCCAACATGTCCGCCGCCCGGCACGGACTCATTTTGGTTTGCGGGTAAAGGGTCATACCGGCCCAATAACCCGCATCCAGTACCGACTGGATGGTGTGTTCCTCAACATGATCGATCCACACCCGCTCCGGATCGGCCCGCAGTTCCCGCAGCAAATCCAAGGTGAGCTGGGTGCCCTTGCGCTTATCCCCAAGGTGCGGCGTGTGAATCAGCACCAGTTGGCGATGCTGGATGGCCATTTCCATCTGCTCGCGAAAGATCGTCAATTCATGGGGAGTGTTTTTATTCAAGCCGATTTCGCCGATGCCCAGAACGGTGGGCTTAGCGAAAAAACCGGGCAGGGCCGCCATGACCGCGCGGGAGAGCGCGACGTTTTCCGATTCCTTCGGGTTCACCGCAACCCAACAAAAGTGGCGTATGCCGTAGGCGGCAGCGCGGGTCGGCTCAAATTCGCTGATCTGCCGAAAATAATCCAGAAAGGTTTCCGGATGGTGGCGGTCAAAACCGGCCCAGAAAGACGGCTCCGCCACCGCCACCACGCCCGCTTGGGCCATACGCTCGTAGTCGTCGGTGGTACGGGAAATACCATGATAATGCGGTTGAATGTAATACATGATCACCTCTTTCTTGATGCCAGTGGTGCCCCTTGGATGTCACGAAACCGGGCGGGAAAGCAACTCCAGAATCCTTGCGGTACGATCGGGCCGGGCACTGGGATGCGCCAGGATCTCGATGGACCGCTGGAGCAGCAAAAGACGGGCGTCGGCGGCTTGGGCACCCTCCGACGGCGCAGGTGCTCGGTCATGGCGGTCCAGCGTGGCCGCCAATTCCAGCAACATGCAGCGGCAATCCAGATAATACCGCTCCATAACAGCATTTTTATCAGTCATCTGACACCTCGTGGATGCGGCCAAGCCAACAGTGGCCAGGGCGGCACAGGTATCGCCGACGTGATGATTCGCTGATCATACCGCGGCGGAGTCCGGGCGACAAATTTGGGTTCGGCTTGGGAAGATATAATTTTTAGTTATCGCATATATAACCATCATGTATTTTCATAATGTCTGTCCTGGGCGTATAGTTTTTTAGAAGAGTAAGAGATGAGTTTTTTATAAAGGATTAAATTTATGCCTATGACCGCCCCGCAAACGCAGAAAAATATCTTAAAAGCTGATCCGGAATGGGAACTCCTGCCCCATCAGGTGCATCATTTGCGTCAATCCGCCGAGCCGCCGCTGCTGTTGGATGTGCGCCACGAGGTGGAATGGGAACTGGGGAAAATTGCCGGTGCCCTGCTGATTCCGCTGGATGAGTTGGCCCAGCGCCTGGAGGAACTGGGCCACTGGCGACACAAGCGGGTGGTGGTGTATTGCCGCAGCGGGGTGCGATCGCTGCGGGCTGCGGAATTGCTGCGGGAAAAAGGGTTTAAGAGCGTCCATTCCATGGCCGGTGGAATTTTAGCCTGGGGTGAGTCGATTGATCCCTCCGTGGCCTGGTGGTGAATCGGGAGATTGTCCATCAGCACGATAGCGCACCAAGCCTCGATGTAGCTGTTCTGGCGGGAAAACATCACGGATCTGGCCTGTGATGCGCAAGCTACAACGCATCCTCCGGCAAATTGAACTTATGCCGCAGCACTTTCACGAGGAACATTTTCCGCGCGTAATTAAGCCCCGTGCCGAACTGCAAATCCGTTGGACCCGTTACGTTGATGCTCGCATAACCCGCGCCACCGAAGCCGGAGTTGCGGTACGCCGAAAATCCCAGACCAACGCGGGAGTCGGCACCGACTTTAAATCTCTTGCGCCAACCCCATGATCCAATTCCCGTAAAAACCACACACTGGTCCTCCTGTGCCCGTACTTCCACCTTTCCAAAGACCGCCATCAGGGCGATGGATCCGAAGAGCAATGTTCCCAGAAAAAACGGAATCCCGAACAGCGACGAAGCCCAATTAAATTTTCCGGAAATAATTTGCGTTCCATAGATGCCGCCAAGCGAAAACCCCGACCATACCACCATAAACGGAATCAGGAAAAAGGCTATGGGCGAACGGGTCGTGGCACCCGCGGTCCACCCATCGGCCGCATCGCGGTACCAACAGCCGCGCGGCGGGGCGACCGTGGGGTCGTCGCGTGTTTCTGCTGCGGTCACTGCCGGGCTGGAGCCCACCAGGTCGTCGAGCCTAAAGGCGTGGCCGCAGCTTCTACAGAGCGCCACGTTGGTAGCCGCGTTGACATCCTCGGGACTCAACGGGTTGTGACAATCCGGGCAAATCAGTTCCATGCCAAGCTCCTTATACACCGCCGCTCAAGGGTAGTAGCCGGACCAAAGAGGCACCTGGCCCAGATGGCCTGCCTTGGTCCGTCCAGTTTCAACCTGGCACCTGGCTTCGGATACGGGCGATTTGTCTGGCCAGCAGCCTGCGATTTCCATGGATTCTTTCGGGCAAATGCTCGCCCGCCTCACAGAGGCCGTCAATGACGGCGGCAAGTCGCTCCTTGGCTTCGATGCTCTGGCCCCGCAAGCCGTCGGCAATATCGCGGTCGTACTCTTTGCGTAGCTTCTTTAGGTTCCGCAACGCTTTGCGGCAACCAAGGCAGTGCTTGGGAAAAGAGCTAAGGGAAAATTGCAAGTCCTCGTACCAGAGCTTCTGCTCAGTGGTGGTGAAGCAAAACTCCTTACCGCATTTAATGCACGCCATCGTGGCATTGATGTACCAATACCGTGGGCAGATGGCGTCTTCTTGTTTCGTGATGTCTGCCCTCACCGCCGATGCGTAGTCGAGATGCACACCACCGTGGAAGTGCCAGGTCGGCATCCTTCGGGGATCACCTTTTCCCCAATCGTCAAACATGGCTAACCTCCGTTGATTCACCACCTTGGTCATTTTACCCCGTCCGCGAGGCACCGGCCACACCGCGTGTTGCCCTATCCGGCAGGGCCGTCGCGGACTACCCAAACAAACTCAACTGCTGCGGACCCGGACGGCAAAAGGCCGCCGTGGATACCGCCGGAGCCTCTGTTTCCAAGCCGGCGCGGCGGGCGCAAAGCGCAAAAAGTTTTTCCATCTGGTCGGCAAAAATTCCCTCGCCTCTCATGCGTGTGGCGAAATTGGAATCGTTGAGTTTGCCGCCACGCATGGCCCGGATGCGATTCAAAATTTTATCCGCCCGGTCCGGCATGTGGGTCCGCAACCAGGTTTCAAATAGATCTTTCACGGCATACGGCAGCCGGACGGGTGTATAACCGGCAAACGCGGCACCGGCTTCGGCGGCGGCCTTCAAGATGGCAGGCATCTGTTCATCGGTTAAGCCCGGAATCACCGGCGCTACCAGCACCCCGACCGGCACGCCGGCGGCGTGCAAGGCCCGTATCGCGGCCAGCCGCCGCTGTGGTGAACTGGTGCGCGGCTCCATGATGGCGGCGAGTTGGGGTTGCAGGGTGGTGATGGAAATAAAAACCATAACCGCCTGAAAACGCGCCAATTCCGTCAGCAAGTCAATATCCCTGGTCACCAGATGATTTTTGGTGATGATGGCAACCGGGTTCCGGAATTCCGCCAGCACCTTCAGGCAGCCACGGGTAATGCCCAAGGTGCGTTCCACCGGCTGGTAACAATCGGTAACGCTGGCCAGGGAAATCAATTCCGGCACCCAGCGGCGGTGCATCAATTCCTGCCGCAGCAATTCGGCTGCGCCATATTTGGCTAAAATAACACTTTCAAAATCCAGCCCGGACGAATACCCCAGCGTTTCATGGGTCGGCCGGGCATAGCAATAAATACAGCCATGTTCGCAACCGCGATAAGGGTTCAGGCTGAAGCGAAAGCCAATGTCCGGGCTGTCATTTTCCGAAAGGATGGATTTACTCGCGTCGGCAATTACTTTGGTTTGCGGAGCCGGGGAAAACGGTTCATCCGCGTCCGGGTCGAATTGGTAGTGGGCCTTCTCGAAGCGATTGGCGGGGTTGGCGGCGGCACCGCGACCATGAATGGCAAGTGGAAAATCCTGCATGGCCCAATTATAACCCTGGGCGAAACATAAAAAAAAGGCCCGGTCGGCCGACGGCTCTGCCTGCGCGCTTGGCTCCGTGTTCGATGTTGTCTTAGGCCGGTATCGTTTATCCTTATAGCCATGGTTGAGAATGAAACACCCCTTTCCCACAGTCGCCGCTGGATTGGTCTGATCCTGCTGGTCTGGATTTTTGGTTCGCTGGGCGTATCCTGGGGAATCATCCACAATGTTTACCAGCGCGACCAGATCAGCCGATTCAAGATGATGGCGCGGGATTTGCGCGGCGATGTGCTTTCGTGGCCGAGGCCGCGGCACGATATTTTCCACAGTTACCTGACCTGGGCCCAGTCGGTGATGCCGCTGGTATACCGGCAGCAGCGTGATTTTAGCAATCTCGCGTACCTGCTGGTCTGGAAAGCCAGCGGTGAAGTGGTGCTGCTGGCCCGGTCCAAGCCGGGGCATCCGATGATTCTCGACGCCGGCCTGATCGACCACTCCTTGGACCCGGCGGTTTGGCCGTCGCCATTGAATCAGGGGCTGGTGCATATCCGGCAGGTACGCAAGCTGCCGTGGACCAGCGGGCCCGGCGGCTGGATCAATGTGACGGTTCCCCTGACCTGGAATGCCCAGAATACGGGCTTCTTGAGCTTTGGCTTCCGGAATTTTCATCCATGGTGGGCTTTTTGGCAGGCCCAGCGGCCGGCTTTGCTTTCCGCCCTGGGTGCTACGCTGCTGGGCGGCATTCTCATTGTACTGCTGAGTTGGTGGGTGATGCATCGCTTGGAACAGGCGGGCCTGCGCTATGCCCAGACGCTGCGGGCCCGCACCAGCCTGCTAAGTGAACGCGGCATGTTGGCCTCGGTACTGGCCCATGAGGTACGATCGCCGCTGACGGCCTTGGGATTCAACCTGCATTTTTTGCGCAGCCTGGTGACGGCGGAGCGGGCCGACCCGGCCCGCCAACTGGATTTGATCCGGGTGTGCGAGAGCGAAATCCGCCGCCTGGATCTGATGTTGGATGATTTTCTCACGCGCACACAGGTCATCGGCCCACCCCAGGAAACGCCGCTGAATAACCTGGTGAACGAGGCCCTGGATTTTCTGGCCTCGGCTCTGGAAAAGCAGTCGATTCGGACTATTCGCTACTTAAGCCCGGCAAATCCGCGGGTGTACATCAACGCCGATGAGCTGCGCCAAGTGCTGCTCAACCTTTGCGCCAATGCCCAGGATGCCATGCCGCACGGGGGTACGCTGGTGGTTTCGATTGTGAACGAGGCGGATTCAGCGGTATTGCTGGTACGTGACAGCGGCGTTGGAATTCCGCCGGAGGTGCAGGCCCGGCTTTTTGAACCGTTCTTCAGCACCAAGCCCCGCGGCAGTGGGCTGGGGCTGGCCCTGGTGCGGCGCGTGATCAGTGGAGCGGGGGGAAAAATATTCTGCCAGAGCGAGCCGGGCAAGGGAACCACGTTTCGCGTGGTGCTGCCGCGGGTGGGCGGGGGCAGCGGTCCGGCCGGCGTCGGCGGCGCTGCCACCATGGCCCTGGAGCAGGCTACAATGGCCATGGGGAGCCGGGAGATGCCGGAGATGGTGGAAAATCAGCCGCCCGAACCAGCGCCACCGCCGGACTCGGAGCCGGGGCGGTAACCAATGGGTCGGCGGGCCAACCGCGGAGAAATTAAAATGCAGCCGCATCGCGGAACAATTTTGCTCACGGAAGATGACGCCAGCGTCCTTTCCGCATTGGCGCTGGTGCTGGAGCAGGCGGGCTATCGGGTGCTCAAGGCGGCCAATGGCCGCGATGCGTTATTGATGTTGTCCGGGCAGGTGCAACTGTTGATCACGGATTTGTGGATGCCCAACATGGATGGCCTGGCCCTGCTGGAAGAGGTCCGCCGCGCCTTTCCGCGGTTGGAAGTGGTGATGATTACGGGCAATGCCACAGTGGCCTCGGCGGTGCAGGCGATGAAGGCCGGAGCATTTGATTATCTCACCAAGCCGTTCACCCCGCCGGATTTGCTCGAGGTGGTCGAACGGGCGATAGAGCACGGACGGTTGTACCGCGATATCAGCCAATGGAGCCGGGAAGAAGACGCCGGAGAAAATATCGAAAATCTGATCGGCAATTCCGCGGCCATGCGGGAAATATCCCGTACCATTCGCCGGGTGGCGCCGTTTAAAAGCACGGTGCTGGTGGATGGCCAAAGCGGCACGGGTAAGGAAATGGTGGTGCGGGCGATTCACCAGCTTTCGCCGCGCCGGGACAAACCCTTTGTGGCCATCAACTGCGCCGCGGTGCCGGGGGCGCTGATGGAAAGTGAACTCTTCGGCCATGAACGCGGGGCGTTTACCGGGGCCGATTACCGCACCACGGGCTATTTTGAAGCGGCCACCGGCGGAACGCTGTTTATCGACGAAGTGGCGGAAATGGATCCGCCCGTACAGGCCAAGCTGCTGCGGGTGCTGGAGATGGGTCTGGTAACGCCGGTGGGGTCCACCCGCGAGAAGGCCATTGACGTGCGGGTGTTGGCGGCGACCAATTCCGACCTGGAGGCGGCGGTGGAAAGCAAACGTTTTCGGGCGGATTTATTTTATCGGCTCAATGTGGTGCGCATTCACCTGCCGCCGCTGCACCAGCGCCGCGAAGACATTCCCCTGTTGGTGGGAATTTTGCTCCAGCGCCTGTGCGAGGAAAATGGCCTGCCGATGCCGCGCGTCGATCCCGATTTAATCAGCGCCCTGCAAAATTATTCCTGGCCGGGCAATGTGCGGGAACTGCGCAACGTGCTGGAAAATCTGCTCATTGTGGGGCCTCGTGAGGTGCTGCGCGTGGAAGACCTGCCCAAAAACATCCGGGTGCCGGCGGAATCGGGGTTGCCGCCGGCCGGCTTGGCCCTGGAACTCGCCGAGCGCCAGGCGATTGAGCAATACCTCCGGCAGTATCAGGGTGACCGGACCCAGGTGGCCATAGCGCTGCGCATCAGTACGCGCACGCTCTATCGCAAGATGGCCCGCTACGGGCTAAGCTGAAAGCCCCACGCGGGGCCTAAGGCGGGCGGTTCATTGGATGGGCTGCGCCCCGGACTCCTGCACCCGCTGGTAAACCCACGCCGCCGCCAATTCCGCCCGCCCGCAAGCCGGACATTCCAGCCACGGCTGCTTCTCGCCTGCAATGACCAGCATCGCTATTCCCAGCCACGCCGAGCCAAACGCGCCGATCACCACGCCGAAAGCCACAGTTTGAGAAAAATGCGGCTTGGAATTCCGCGGTACGGCAGCCCAGCGCAAGCCTATCACACCGCGGCCGCCAAAGGGCAGGGCTGCACAGCTCTTGCCGCCCACCGAGCTACAATTTCAATTTCCGGCGATAAAAGTCGATGGTTCTCCGCAGGCCCTCCCGGCGGGGAATGGTGGGGGACCAATGCAGTTTTTCTTTGGCCAGAGTGATGTCCGGGCAGCGTTGCCGCGGATCGTCCGGCGGCAAGGGCGTGTGGATGATGGGACTTTTGGATCCGCACAACTCGCGGATTTCCTGGGCCAATTCCAGCATGGTGGTTTCTTCCGGATTGCCGATGTTGACCGGCCCATGATACCCCTGGGATTCCATCAGCAGCAAAAACCCGCGGATTTCATCTTCCACATAGCAGAGCGAACGGGTCTGTCGGCCGTCACCCTGCACGGTCAGCGGCTGGTTGGTCAGGCTTTCTTTGATAAACGCCACCACGACCCGGCCGTCATCCAGAGCCAGACGCGGGCCATAAGTGTTGAAAATGCGCACCAGGCGGGTATCCACGCCGCGCTCGCGGTGATAGGCCATGGCGGCGGCTTCCATGAACCGTTTGCTTTCATCATACATGCTGCGCATGCCCACGGGGTTGACGTGTCCCCAGTAGGTTTCCCGTTGCGGATGTTCCAGGGGATCACCGTAACATTCACTGGTGGAAGCCATGAAAATTCTGGCCCCGGTTTTTTCCGCCAGTTCCAGCAGGCTGATGGTGGCTAGAGAATTTATTTTCAGGGTCGTCACCTGATGCCGTACGTAACCGACGGGGCTGGCGGGGCTGGCCAGATGATAAATCCGGGTGAACGGGTGGTGGGTGATGGCGGCCGGCAGGCCCATGGTCAGGTCATGCTCGATGAGCCGAAAGTGCGGGTGGTCGTGCAAATGGGCGAGATTGTCGCGCGAGCCGGTAATCAGCGAATCCACCCCGGTGACTTCGCAGCCGAGTTCCAGCAGAGCATCGGTAAGGTGGGAACCCAAAAAACCGGCGGCTCCGGTGACTAAAACGCCACCCGGCGGACATTTGAAACTCGGCGGTAAATCCAGCGGCATGAAACCTTCACTTTCTGTGCAAAACGGCGGCGACGATCATTTTTAGCCGGCGGCGCGCTCCAGCCGCCCCCGCCGGTGACCTGCCGGTGCGAGCCGCAGACTATATTATCCGCCCGTATAAAATCGGGTAAGTGTGCGGTCCGGGTTTAATGATGTCGGCCGGGATTATCGGCGAGAACGGTCGGGCCGGCGGCGGATCGGGCCAGGCTTACAGGTCAAAGCCGGCAGGCCCCAAAGGCGGCAAACGGGCCATTTTTGTGGAGAATGTCGAGCTTTACAAAGCCCACATCCGACAAAAGTTGAATTTGCCAAAGCAGGGGTTTAGGGGTGTCTTCCGCAGCCACGTAGGCCAAGACCGCATCGCGGTATTTTTGCCCCGCTTCACCGCCGCCCTTGAGTTGCACCAGGTGTTCACCAAAACGCTGCTCAATGAGGCGGTCAATGGCCGGGGTGGATTGCTCGATATAGTCAAAAATCCAAAAGGAACCGCCGGGCCTCAGCCACGTGAACACCGCGGAAAATACCTGCCGCCACTGCTCATCCGTGCGCAGATGGTGGAGCACAGCCGCGGCCAGCACAATATCGAAACTCTCTGGGGCGAAGCTCGCGGAGCGGACATCGGCTTGCAAGGTTGTGAGGCGGCCGTTGGTGGCGGCGGCCACGCGCTGCCTGGCTCTATCCAGCATGGGTTGGCTTAGGTCCAGAAGCGTGCAGTT
>JAJYZF010000075.1:0-1540 GCA_021800165.1 Planctomycetota bacterium
CTCTTTGATTCTAGCCCTTACGCTCACCCCCGCGTTGTGCATGACGCTGCTGCCCTCCGTGGCCGTTACCCGCCACGACGCCTGGCTCACCAGCCATCTTAAGCGCGGTTATCGCCGCCTGCTTACCCAGGTGGAACAAGTGCGGGCGGCTGCGCTAGCGCTAGTCATAATCGTAACGCTGGGCGGTCTGGCCCTGTTGCCGTTCTTGAAAACCGAATTTTTCCCGCGCCTTAACGAACGCAACTACGTGGTGCATCTGGCCCTGGTGGCGGGATCTTCCCTCCAGCAATCCATAGCCATCGGCAACCGCGTTACCGCCGCCCTGGAAAAGATTCCGTTTGTCCAGCAGGTGGAACAGCGGGCCGGAAGATCCAACCTGGCCGGCGATGTGCTGGGGCCGCAATACAGCGAGTATCTGATCCGTATCCGGCCTCTTACACCGGCCCAGGCCCGCCGCTTCCGGGCGGATATGAGCAAGCTCATCAAGAAGTTTCCAGGAGTATTGCTTTATTACAACACCGTTTTATCCGAGCGCATCAACGAAACCATCTCCGGTTCCGGAGCGCCGGTGGCCGTACAGGTCATCGGCAACAAATTTCCCGCCATTGAACAAGCCGCCTCCATGCTCACCGCCGCCCTGAAAAAAATTCCCGGCACCCGCAGTGTCGCCCCACAAACCGCCTGGAACGCTCCGGAAATTCAGGTTCGACCCCGTTATCGGCAACTTCGCCGCTGGGGCCTTACGCCCCTGGATGTGCTAAGCCGGGTTCGCCTGCTCACCCGCGGCCGGCCGGTCGGCCACATCTATCATGGTACACGTATCTGGCCGGTCGTAGCCACCCTGACCCCCGCCTGGAGCCGCCGGATCGCCGCCCTGGGCACCATGCCCATCCGCACCCCCGGCGGCACGTGGCTGCCCCTTTCCGCTCTCGCCCGTATCTATGAAGCCCGCGGCTTTTATCGCATTTCCCATATTAACGGCCAGCGTGCCCAAACCATCAACATTCACCTCAACGGCCGGACCGCGGGCCAATATGTTCACGCCGCCCAGGCCGCCATTGCCAAACTTCATCTGCCCGCCGGGGTGATCGTCAACTTTACCGGTTCCGCCGAGGCTGCCGCCCGGGCCCGCCATGACCTGCTGGTACATTCCGCCATCGCCCTGCTGGGCATTTTGCTGCTCTTGTTGGTCGTGCTGAAGCATTTCAATAATGTGTTGCTGCTGCTGGTCAATCTGCCTCTGGCCCTGGTGGGCGGCGTGTTGGCAGCGTGGCTTTGCGGCGGCGTGCTTTCGCTGGGAGCCATGGTGGGGTTCATCACCCTCTTTGGAATTACCCTGCGCAATTCCATCATGCTCCTTTCCCATTACCAGCATCTGGTGGCCCGCGAAGGCCGAACCTGGAATGTGCAAACCGCCATTGACGGCGCGGTGGACCGACTGCCGGCGATCTTGATGACCGCGCTGGTGGCCGCCCTGGGCCTGTTGCCGCTGGCTCTGGGCAGCGGCGCGCCGGGCCGGGAAATTGAAGGTCCGCTGGCA
>JAJYZF010000075.1:1550-17140 GCA_021800165.1 Planctomycetota bacterium
AGGTCATCGTGGGAGGGCTGTGTACCTCCACCCTGCTGAATCTGATTGTTTTGCCCACTCTGGCCGTGCGCTTCGGCCGCTTTGCCGGTCAGACATCGCGGCAAGGCCCGGCTAGGCAATAAGGCGGAAATAACCGATGATTTTAGATGAATTGGATACACATATCTGAATGTGAGTTTTATCATAAAATCCCGCGGTATCGTAAACGGGCTTATCCTCGACAAAGCCCGCCTCGATCCTGCGTAGCCTGGACCATGTTGATGACCAAGCAATCCAAATCCCGCAGCAGAGGCGCTCCGCCGTCGGCCGCCGGTCGGTTCTGCGGCATTGGTTTGCCCAGTTCGCCCATCCAGTCAGCCAGGGCCTGGTACCCCTCCTTCAATGGCCGGGACATACTTGTGAATCGAGCAAACTCAAAGAGTGGCCCAAATGCAGAATCGCCCCAATCGCCACCGGATGCTCAACTTTATTTTTCCGTCTTTGGCGTGAATCCTGTCGCTGGGCATACGCCAACGCGCGAGCCGGGCTGTTTTCCCGGAAATAGATTCCGTAGCATGCTCTAAGTGTTATGGCCACAGTACTTGGTTGAAAAATTGACCACCAGGCATCCGGCGTCACCTGGCCTAAGTAAGCGCCAGGCCCCCAGGTGGAGTGCGGCCTCAATGTCGCTGGTGGCCGGTTCTCCCTGGCCAGTCTATAATTTCGCTTTGGCAGAGCCGCTGCGAGCGAGCATAACGTAGGCTTTACCCGAAGGTTTCCATGCGCATAGCCGTCTATGGCGATTCCATGACCGAATATCTGCATCAGCCCCCGCGGGCACTCGCCGAGCACTTGGCCCGGCTGCAACCGCCGGTGGATGCCCAGCTTTTCAACTACGGCGTCGGTGCCACACGCGCGGAACTGGTGCTGTATCGCTTGCGTTACGAGTACTGGCATGGCCGGCAGCGCATGCAGCCGCTGCCCGTGCTGCTGCCGGATATTCTGGTGCTGGAATCCTGCGCTTTTAATAATTCCAACGACCAGGAGGCGGGGCTAAGGAACTTCACCCATGTCTGGGATCAAATTCTTGCCACCTGCCGGGAATTAGCCCCGCAGGCCCACGTGCTGCTTTATCTGACCATTGCCCCCATCGCCGCGGTACCCGACGAGCGCGCTAATCGCTTATTTTTTGGGGCGCTGCCGGAAATCTTTGCCCTGCGGCACCACTGGCGCAGCGTCTATCAGCAGACTTTTGCCCAATGGGCCGCCCGCCAAGGTTTGCCGCTGGTGGATGTACGCCAGCACGTATTAGACATGCACGCCCAAACACCCATCCAACATTGGGTGGCCGCGGACGGCATACACCCCAATCCCACAGGTGTAGACCTTATTTCCGCCCGGATTGCCGCGGCCATCGGGGCCTTGCCTGGTCTGAAAACATCGCCCGGAGCCGGCGCATGAACCAGCCACCCAAAGATCCCGCCGCCGGAGCTACCTCGGGTTCGCAGGCCGCCGGGCCTGGCAAAAGTGCCCCCAGGAAGCACCACAATCGCATCCTGCTTACCATCGCTTTGTTCAAGTTGTTCAAGGCCACGGTGATGGTGGCCGCGGGCGTGGCCGCCATTGTGTTTCGTAAAACCGATCTGGCCCGCGTCATGACCCATTGGGTCAACTATGTGCGTCTCGACCCGCACAATCGCTTCATCGACCCCATCATCGACCGTCTTCACCTGATCACTCCGCAAACCATGGAAATGATTGCGGGCGGAACGTTTTTCTACGCGATCATGTTCGCCATCGAAGGTTTTGGATTATACTTTGAAAAGGTCTGGGCCGAGTACCTGGTTCTCATCGATACCGCCGTGCTGCTGCCGCTGGAAATTTACGAAATAACCCGCAAACCCGATGTTTTGCGCATCGGCATATTGGTGGGCAACGTCTTGATCTTGACTTATCTGATCTACCTGCGTCTCAAGGCCCATCGCCTCAAGCGGGCCGCGATCAACGATAAAATTCAATGATCAGGCTGGGATTGATCTCAAAGGGAATTTGTTCCGGCTGCGGTAACCCCACCACTCTGGCTTCCAACTGGGCCGGATTAAATTCCAACCACGACGGCGTTTGATGACCGGCCAGGCTTTCCATGTTTTCGCGAAGCAACTTGTGTACCTTCTCGCGAAAGGTGATCACCGCGCCCGGCACCACCTGAAAACTCGCCACGTCCACCTTCTTGCCATCCACCCTCACCTGCCCGTGGGCCACCAACTGCCGGGCCGCCCAGATCGACCGCGTCACTCCCAACCGCCGCACCACGTTGTCCAACCGTGTTTCCAAAAGCTGCTGCAAAGTAATGGCCGTGTTACCCTTGGCCTTTTTGGCCATGGCCATATACCGGCGAAATTGCTTCTCCAGCACGCTGTAGTGGGCCTTCATGCGCTGCTTTTCGCGCAGACGAATGCCATATTCCGATAGCCGCTTGGCCCGAAAGCCATGCATGCCCGGGGCAACAAATTCACTCTTGTTGTGCTTGGGAAGATCGGCAATGGCCACGCCCAAACGACGCGATAAACGAACCTTGGGACCCAGATAACGAGACATGAAAACTCCTGATTCCGCGAACCATCACCTGACAACAAACAAAACTTCACCCGCCCAACCCAAAAACCGGTTGGCAAGCTCAAGAATTTGCCTGCGGCGATGAGCCGCTCCAAAGCCGGCGTACCCGGCGAAACCATTTTCTCCGGGCCTTCTCGGCGGATGTAACTGCCAACACTATAACCCACACCGCCGCAAAATCAAGCGGGCCACAAACCACCCGCGCCCGCGGGTTGCCTCAGCCCAAGCACCCGCCAACCGCCACGGGCCGCGGCGATGCGGGCATCGCTGGCTACATTGCCCCGCCTGCATGGCCACAATCCAATGGGCCGCGCCCCGCCGCCCGTCAACCTCTGCGTCATCCGCGGTGAATCTTAACGTCGGAGGTTTAGCCGTGGGGTACGCAGCGCACCACCGAGGCTTATAATTTCTCAATCATTGGCTTTTCATGCCATCACTTGACAAAGTAATATCAAAATATTATATTATTGAATAATTGGATGTTCTATCACATCCGCGACTAGAAAAAACGCCTGTTGCGGACTGGCGGTTTCAGCCATGCAAGGCTCTGGCTAAAAAACTTGAGGGTAAAAATTATTTTTTCGCGTTGACTTGTTAAAAAGACGTTGGTATAATGAAAAAAAGTTCAATCATTGGATGATTGTGTAAGGAAATAACATGGTGCCCGATACCATCAAACGCCTGAGCCTTTCCCAGCAGATCATACCCATCTTGCGCGACGAAATTCGTACCGAATTTAAACCCGGAGATCGCCTCTGCACCATCGCCGCATTTGCCCGCCGATTTGAGGTCAGCTTCCACAGCGTGCGCGAAGCCCTGAGCGTGCTTGAACAGGAAGGCCTTATCGAACGCCATGCCGGCCGCGGCACGTTTGTCTGCGATGGCCAAAAGGGTCGGCATGTGGGCGTGCTGGTGGAAATTGACTTAGCCGACCCCCACACTTCTTACTATTACCGCCGGGCCGCCGGGCAAACCGTAGAATTGTTGCGGGCCGCCGGTGTGGACGCCCGGCTCTACACCGGCCATGCTTCCCAAACCCAGCCCCGACCGTTGGATATTACCAGCACCGAGTTCCGCGCCGCACTGGCCCTCAATGTATTTTCCGGAGTGATTGCCTTTGCCGCGCCTGAACATCGCTTTCCCTTATGGTTTCAAGATTTGCGCCGTGCCGGCATACCCATTGTTTCCGGCGGCGGAAAAATCGGTGAAGAAGTGGATGCCGTGGTGCGCCCCGACCTTAACCAAATGATACGCTCCGGCGTGGGGTACTTGTTGGCCCATGGCCGCCGACGCATAGCCCTGATGGCCTGGCGCTCGCGCTGGGAACCGGCCGGCCATCAGGTGGAAGAATTTATCGACACTTTTCGCGCAGCCATGGCCGAAGCGGGCCTGCCGGTCTATGACCGCTGGGTGCGCGATGATCTGCCACCCGTGGCCCCCGGCGCTGGCTGGGAGGAATTCCGCGAAATATGGATGGCCGGTGATGCCCACGGCGAAAAGCCCGACGGCATGCTTATTGCCGATGATAACCTGTTTTTAGGTGCCGCCATGGCCGTGCTGCAACTGGGCATTCGCGTGCCCGAAGATTTACTCATCGTCAGCCACCATAACCAAGGCTCCGGCTTGGCCAGTCCGCTGCCCGTAACCCGGCTGGAATTTAACCCGGACGCCTTCGCCCAGGCCCGTGTGGACTTGTTACTGAAACTGATGCGCCGCCAGCCGCTGCCATCACGGGATATTTTGATCTCACACACGCTGGTGGAAGTAGAGAGCGGCTGTAACCGCAGGAGTCAGGAGTCAGCAGACAAGAGACAGGCACCGGAACACAACGACGGGAGTATCCGTAGTGCGGCTGCGCCCGCAGGGATCGGGTGATGGGGCAGAGGCAGCAGACCGGTGCTCTGAAACACTGAAAACTCGCCCCAGACTTGCTGCGGATGGATCCACAGGAGTGAAAAATGGTTCCATGGATGGTCGTGAATTTGCTTGGAGGCTTTTCCCTTCTTTTTCGAGGCTGATTTTCAGCCTTGAGAAGGGAAAAAGATTTATAAAGGAGTTCAGAGATGAACGCATTAGTTTTCACAAGCGGCGGCACCGGGATGGCGCAGCCCAAGTCATCGGCACGGATGGTTGGCAAACTGGGCCTGGGCGCTGCGGCACTGGGCATGGCGACTTTCGGAGCCGGCATCTTGGGATCGGTTCCCGCAGCCCACGCGGATATCACCGGATCCACTCCCTTCGGCAGCAACACCAACCAGATTTCGGTTTCCAGCAGCAGCGGTTACGCCGGCCAAGGCACCAACGGAACCATGACCTTCAACGCCCAAGGAATAAGTGGCCTTACCGGGGGAGGCAACGGATCCCAAACCGTGCCGCCGCAGGTTGCCGACGGTTGGTATTCGGCTATTTCCAGCAACACCTCCGTGCTCAAGGTTACCTTTCTTGCCGACGGCGAGGATTCCAGCGCTTGGTTCAACACCCCGCAGAATGTCGCCCACGCCTGGACCACCAGTTTCACTTGGAACCAGATCAATCTAAGCGCCGGTGGCTCGGGTGGCGGCTTTGGCTTTTTCTTCGCCCTGCAAAATACCACCCAGGGCCTTAGCTACATCGGCGGTCAGGGGCCCAATATGGGTCTCACCACCAACGGCGTTATTGGCACAACCACGGCTACTGCCGGAGAGCTTACCTCCGCCACCATTCCCGCCAACACCATTGGCATCGGCATCAACAACACGTCCGGCACCTACCTCAATAGCGGCATCGCCGGCACCAGTGTGCCGGATTCGACCAACGGCATGTTGCAGGTAGTTTACGGAACGACCATCTTGAATGTGCCGGTCACCGGGGTGGACTTCCTGGGGACGGCCACCTCCGGGCCCAATACGCCCGCCGCACCCGTGAACATCACAATTTCCTACAACGGGGTTAATTCTCTCTTGTTCACGGCAGTGCAGGGAAGCAACACTTTTTCCGACACGATTGCTTTACCCGGCACGTTGGCCAGTATCGTTGGCGGCAACACCGCCTATGTCGGTTTCACCGCCACCACGGCTGCACAACAGTTCGGGCCGGCCCAGGGCCTGGGGATCACCAATTTTTCCTACGTCCCCGAACCGGCGGCACTGAGTTTGCTGGTAATTGGCGGCTTGGGCCTGCTGCTGCTGAAGCGTCGCAGGATGGCATAAGGACTTGAGTTAGCCCAGTAGTTTTTCCCTTCTTTTCCGGGGCCGATTTCCGGCCTTGGGAAGGGAAAAAAGATTTACCCCATAAGGAGTTCAGAGATGAACGCGCAGGATTTTGGTAACGGCAGCCCACGGACGGCGCAGCCCAAGTCATCGGCACGGATGGTTGGCAAATTGGGCCTGGGTGGGGCAGTGCTTGCGGCTGTGGCGGTGGCTCGCCCCGGCCAGGCCAGTACCATTTCCGTAGCCAACTATAATTTCGCCTCGCCCACGCTTAGCGCTGGGAATTACACTTCGTCAATCACGGATTGGACGGGGCTGCAGGGCAACTCCGGCGTACAAAATTTCCAAGGTGGAACGAGCCAGTTTAGCTCAACCACCTTGGCGGCCTATAACACCGCCAACGGCGGCTATCAGGCGGCCTACGTCATTGCAGGTGGAAGCACGAGTCCGGGGGCCATCGCTCAGGATGTCACCACAACTGACGGCAGTTCCTGGCAGCCCAATACCACTTATACGCTCACGTTGCTCATGGGCCAGCGGTTGGATGAGCCGGCCAGCATCGGCTCAATGGCCTTGGTTTCCGGCACACTCAGCGGCAGCACAATCAGCAACCCTGTGGTGGAGGCCGCCAACAATAACCTGACCTCAACCAGCGGCAATTTTACCTCTTACAGCATTGAATTCACCACCGGTGTCGCGGCCCCGACGGGCGATCTTATCATTGATCTGGGAAATTTGACCTCCACTGGCACTGCCAACCAGGTGGAGTTCGGCGATGTGCAACTGACCGCCAACCCCGTCCCCGAACCAGCGGCACTGAGTTTGTTGGCAATTGGCGGCTTGGGCCTGCTGCTGAAGCGTCGCAGGATGGCATAAGGACTTGAGTTAGCCCAGTAGTTTTTCCCTTCTTTTCCGGGGCCGATTTCCGGCCTTGGGAAGGGAAAAAGATTTACCCCATAAGGAGTTCAGAGATGAACGCATTAATTTCAACAAGCGGCGGCACCGGGACGGCGCAGCCCAAGTCATCGGCACGGATGGTTGGCAAATTGGGCCTGGGCGCGTTAGCGCTGGGCACGGCTTTGGCCATGGGCGCTCCGGCGGCGCAGGCCACTTTTAACAGTGGCCTGGTTGACCTGCAATTCGTGGGCAACACGAACGGCTCCGGCCCCACCGCCAGCGGCGCAGCCGTCATCGGCTCCAGCGGCGACGTATGGAACCAGATTGTCGGGGCGACGGACAGCGCCACCTACGCCGGGCCAAACGTCCCGCTAAGGCTGGTCAACGGGAGCACGTCCAGCGGGGCATACCTCACTATTTCCAACGAAAATACAACCCCCCAAGCGTATGTTGTGGATTACCCTGGATCTCAGACCACGCAAAATTCCGCCGACTATGGCCTGCTGGCCAGCGACTTGGTGGCCTACGTCGACACTCCCATCCAGGCAGCGTCCATCAGTGGGCTAAACACCTCCCTGACCTATAACCTTTACCTTTACAACGCCTGGAACAACGGCACCTCCGGCTTGGGCACCAAGTACACGGTAACCGGTGCCACCACGCCGGCCAGCCAGACGATTAACCCAACCAACGCGGGGGCAACCTTTGTTTCAGGCGAAAACTATGTGGAATTCATCCTTTCGCCCAATGTGTCGGGAATCATCACCGTGGATATGATTTCCAGCGACACAACAACATCAAGCCAGGCCCTGCTCTCCGGCTTCCAGCTTCAGGCTGTGCCGGAACCTGCCTCGCTGGGTTTGTTGGCAATTGGCGGCTTGGGCCTGCTATTGGTGGGCCGCAAACGGCGCTTGGCGTAAACCCGGCCGGGGCAATTTGCCTAGGTTTTAAGGAGCGTTGCCATGAATACCAACTTGATTAGCGATAGCGTGCGGAAGCCAACCTCCGCCTCCTCTCCCGTCTCCCGTTTCCCGATCTCCATGCCATTTGTAATGAGTCCGTCGTCGTCTGTTCCGTGGTTTCCGTTGTCCCACCCGTCGTCCGTCCTTCGTGTCTTCGTACCTTCGTGTTTAACCCGTCGCCGATCCGCCTTCATCTCTGTAGGGGCCTTATGTCAAGGGTCCGAAAATGGAGTTATGGAGGTCTCATATCTACAGTCCTTGTCAGAATCTGATTTTCCGTCCGGGGCCGCCCGCCGAAGCGGGCAGGCCGCGCAGGTTTCCGGCTCTGTGCGGAAACGGCGGTCCGAAGCCGACGTGTCGGCATCGGGCAATAGCGCCTGTCCGGGTGGGACACAATCTGCTCTGCCATTTCCTGAGGCGTGCAGGACGTGGCGGCTGAATTCATCTCTACGCAGTCACCGGACGTCGGAGGCGCAGTGCTCCGCCGTGTATTCCGGGCTGGATAAAACCTTGTTCGCATCCCCCGGGCCGAATTCACTTGGACGCGGTCACCGATTCGCTGAACCGGGCCGAATAAATGCACGTCGCGGTCACCGGATGGACGCGGCATCCTGCCAGCCGAGGCTGGCGTGGATTGATGCCGTAAGCGTTCCACCAAACGTCTCGCGGGTCCTGGACCCGAAGTTTAATGATTCATGCGGCCTCCTTTCGCAGGCGCTCTTGCTGACGGTGCCGTTTGGCCAGGCGGGCCCGGTTGGCGTGCCGTTCGTGATGGGTAGGAGTACCGAGCTTGTAAACCGTTCCGTCGCGGACCATGGCCACGAGTATACCCAAAAGCCGACGGGCCATGGCCACGTTAGCCTTGGGCTTGCCGGTGTGCCGGATGAGCCTCTGGCGAATGGCCTCCTGGTGGGCGTCGGAACGGCACAGGGTCAGAGCGGCTTTGCCCAAGGCCCAGCGCAGGGTGGCGTTGCCGGCCTTGGTGATGTGTCCGGATTGGGTGCGTCCCGCCGATTCCTGGTTATCCGGAGTCAAGCCCGCCCAGAACTCGATGGCGTCGGCATTGGGGAAGCGGGAGAAGTCGCCGATCTCCGCGGCGATGATGCAGGCCCAAATCTCGTCGATACCGGGAACACTCTTGAGCAGGTCCACCAGAGCTGCGAACCGCGGCTGGCGGTTGGCAGCGATGATATCTCGGCGCAGGGCCTCCCGTTGGCGGTCCAAAAGGCTCACGATGTCCAGGAAGTTGGAGAAGGCTTTGCGCTGCACCTCCTTGAGCAGATGCCCCTGGCCGAGCAGCCACTTTTGGGCCGAAACGCTGTCGAGCTGGGGACCGGCGATGTTGGCCGCCAGAAGCATCGAGCGCATGGAGTGCTTGGCCCGGGCGAGGGTTCGCGAAAGGCAGTGCCAGTGGCGGCCGAGCTTGCGCAACTGCGACACGTTTTCATCGGCGATCCAGCCGAGGGGGCAGTTTCCATGGGCCAGGCGCACCGCCGCGTCCCGAGCGTCGTTGTGGTCGTTCTTGCGGCGTTTGCCGCGGAGGCGGGCGAGTTCGGTGGCGTCGGCAATGTCCATACGTGCGACGCACCCCCGGAAGCGGTCGATAAACCATTCAGCAAACCCGACCGCTTCGACGGCCAGATGGCAGGGCTGGGGCTGGGCACGTATCCATTCCTCAATGCGACCCACACACTTGGTGTGGCAGCTTAGGGACTGGATTTCTGTACCGACGGGATCAACGGAAACAAGGGTAACGGTGGACTTATGAAGATCAACACCAACGAACGATTTGAAGGTTGGAGCGGCTTCCGACATAATACGTATCTCCGTGTTAGGGGTTGTAAAAAGTCACACACACTGCGGAATTTTAACGAGTTCCGCCGGCCCCTACACGGTTTTACCCTCGTCGAACTCCTTGTGGTCATCCTGATTATCTCCATCCTCATCGCCCTGTTGCTGCCGGCCCTGGCCGCCGCCCGCCAGGATGCCGAAACGGTGGAATGTGCCAGCAACCTGCGGCAATTCGGTCTGATGTTTTTTGACTACGAAACCAATTACCACAACGCCATGGTGACGCCGACCTTTGAATTCGGTCCGCCGCCGTATACCAATTACGGCACCGTGTGGATTTCCGCACTGCTGCAGATCGAGCCGGATTCGTCATCCGTGGCGTTAAACAATTGGTATGACGGCCACAATTACATTAAAGAATACGGACTCGACAAACTCTGGGTATGCCCCGCCGCGCCCACCCTGGACATGACCGACGAAATTGCCGCCGATTATGCCCCCGCACCGGGCCAGCCAGCACCCTACACGCTTAGCAGCAGCGAATATTTCAACATCTGGGATGGCACCGGCTGCACCTATGGAATGAATGCCTTCATTTCCAGCATTCAACCCAACTATGGCTATGACACCAGTTCGGGTGTCGGCTGCTGGGCGAACATGAACTTTATTGCCGACCCGGCGGAAACCGGGTACCTCTTCGATTCGCCGCCGCTGGTCAATGGCCAGCCCAACTGGGGATCTTGGAATGTGTGGAGTGTCAACGCCAGTTGGGCCAATAATCCGGCGTACCGCCATAACGGCGATACCAACGTGCTGTTCATGGATGGCCACGTTGAAACCATGTCGCCTTCGCAATGCCCAACCGGCGGCCTGTTCCCCACCAAGCCATGGATGAACCAGAACGGCAACTGGTGGTTGGGAGTGCCGCAACCTTAGTCGAAAGGCAAAATGGTGTGTGACTATGAATCGACGAAAATTTATAGGTTCGCTGGGCTTGGTGGCTGCGGTAGGGGGCATCTTCGGATCGAAGGCCCCGGAGGCGGTGGCCGCCACGGCGCCGCGCGCCAAAGCGCCGGGCTCTTTTGCCCTGCGTGTACTCCCCAGCGGCAAAGATGACACCGCCGCCTTGCAGGCGGCCATTAACCAGTGCATACGCACCAAGTCCCGCCTGGAACTCGGCCCGGGCGTGTTCCACGTTAGTGATACGCTTAAAATTGATACCTGCGTTGATTTTAAAATGCGCGGCATGGGGCCTATCGACCAAGGTGCCAAGGACGGCTGGGCTTTGCGTGGCCGGGCGACGGGTACCTGCCTGCGCTGGAAAGGGCCAGCGGGCGGCACGATGATTCAGCTCAAATCCGCCTGGCGGCCCACGCTTTCCGGCCTGTTTTTGGAAGCGGCCAATTCCGCCGGCGTGTGCGTGCAGATGACCACGGTTCTGGGTTGGCCGACATCGCAAACCCGCTTACGCGATGTCACCGTTTCCCAGGCGACCACGGCGGGAATTCAGTTTGGCGTTCCCGATCAACCCAATATGGACAACACCGACCTTTCTGATTTTAGCACCGTGCGGTTGAACCGGTGCGCCATCGGTATTCGCGTGTGCAACAATCAATCCGTGGGGCACTATTGGCGGCGAATATGGAATTCGTGGTGCCCGGTGGGCATTGAATTTCTTCAAGGCGGCGATGCGGTACTGGAACGCGGCTTTCAGGATGGATCTGGCCCGGCCAACACCACCTTTTGGGCCACCCACGGGGGCGGCGAAAATGCCGCCCAAATTCAGATAACCGGCGTGCACATTGAATACGGCCGACTTTTTGATTCCAGAAAAAGCTTTGGCGTGGTGGTGGTGGGGCTGCGCGGCATACAAGATTCCCGCAGCGATGACCACGCCCCGCCGCTATGCGAATTTGGCCGACTGACCACCGCGACCATTCTGACCTCCCAGCTTAAAGGCCCGGTGGTGGCCAAGCCCGAAAGCAGCATTACCGTTATCGGCTGCACCTACGTGACAAATTCGGTAGCCCGTCCGGTCGGCGAGCTGGTGCAGGGCACCAAACAGGTGCATGTTTTATAGCCGGGGTGCGCGGGCACCGTCGCGTAGCTTTCAGGAACTGAATGGTTTAATGGAAAGGTGAGCCACGCGACAAGAGAAGAACCTGTATTTGACCTAAGCTTTTCCCTTCTTGTTCGGGGCTGATTTCCGGCCTTGGAAAGGGAAAAAGATTTATAAAGGAGTTCAGAGATGAACGCACTAATTTCCACAAGCGGCGGCACCGGGATGGCGCAGCCCAAGTCATCGGCACGGATGGCTGGCAAACTGGGCTTGGGCGCTGCGGCACTGGGCATGGCCGCCTTCGGGGCCGGGGTGTTGGCCAGCAACGGCGTTGCACCGGCAACGGTAATTCCGGTGGCGAATTATAATTTCGCCAGCGTCTCACTGCGGACGAACACCTACCAATACGTCAAGACCTCACCTACGCCCGGCGACGACACGCTTATTACGAATTGGGGAGTCGCATCATCGGGATACTTTGCCGGCCTCCAGAATGACAGCGGTACGCAATATGCCTTTAGCGCCACGACCAGCGCTGTATTTTACCAAGATGTCGGCCCGCTGCTCGCGAACACGCTGTACACGCTCACGGTAAGCAGCAGCGCGGCCTATTCGGGGAGCGGTGGCGGCACGGCGCAGATTGCCTTGGTCGAGACAGCCACGGATTCTAACACCACCACGCAGGTGGCGACGGGGACGACGCTTGCCAGTGAAAACTTCACTGTTGGCAACGAGCCAGCCCCGCTTACATACACGACGTTGGCCACAATCTCACCTGGCGACCTAACCATCGAGCTGTCGCAGATTGCCGACCATCCGGCATCGTCGCCAAACTCGGAGGTATTTTTCACCAACGTTGGCCTGACTTCCAGCGCCGTTCCCGAACCAGCTTCGCTGGGCTTGTTGGCAATTAGCGGCTTGGGATTGCTTTTGGTAGGCCGCAAACGCAAATTGGCCTAGCGGTTCTCTGGCCACGCCGGGAAATTAAATGGGCATGGGCCGATAGCCGCCTATCGGCCCTCCCTCTCCCTTTTTCCGCGGGATTTCCGGCCCGGTAGCCGCACGCCAGACCGGCAAAACCAGGGCGGCCTCATAAATTAAAAGCCAAGGAGTATGGCCATGGATACGCACGCCAAAAAACCTGGGGAAATACGGGGATCTTCCAAAGCGGCCGCAGGCACCGGTTCCGGCAGGCCGTCGCTTGGCGCAAGTCCACAGCGCCACGGCCAAGCAATGGCCGGGCTGCGGAAGCCTGCCCTCCCCTTTTCGTCGGTTATCCGTGCTACAATCCCGCAAATTCCTCACACGGCGCAAAGATTTTCCGGCAAACCGTCGCCCGCCAATGCCCTTCCCTCGCGCAGCGTTGCTCCCGACGCCCGTGCTCCCGTCTCCCGTCTCCCGACCCCCGTCTTGCGGCCCGCAGGCCGCGCCTTCACCCTCGTCGAGCTACTTGTGGTCATCCTGATTATCTCCATCCTCATCGCCCTGTTGCTGCCGGCCCTGGCCGCCGCCCGCCAAAAAGCCCAAACCGTCATCTGCTTAAGCAACGAGCAGCAAATTGCCACCTCCACCATCGGCTGGTCGTCGGAGCACAATGGCTACGCGCCGGGGGCCGTGGGTTTCACCGGCTACTCTACCGCGGGTGGGGATCCTGCCGCGGGCATCGGCGAATTTTTTAACGCTGGCCTTTATAACAACAACCCCCAGCCCACGCTCAACAGTGTGCTGGTAACCCAAGGGTATCTTTCCAATCCCGACGTCATGGCCTGCCCCGTCAGCGGCGAAGGGCCGGGCAGCCCGGCTGCGGTCTGGTACAAACAATCGGCCGGCGGCTTTCCCTGGGCTTTCTGTGATTACCGCTTTAACATTTCCATTGTCGGGGAAATTGATTCCCAGGCTTGGGCGCCGGCGTCGGCGGGAACGTCGGCAGGCTGGGCCAACCAAAACCTGCCGCAATATGACGGCGATTATAGCGCTGATAATTTTTATCCTTATATCGACGGGGCGCAGGTGGCACTGGCGACCAAGCTGCCCGCCGTGGAAAACCCCAGCCAAACCATGTTACTGGAAGATGGCATCAGCAGTGCGGATTATTGCGATGTCACGCTTTCCCCTGTGAACCCACCAGCCGAATTCGGCCAGATCGGCAGCGCGGTGCACGATAATTTCTCCGCCATGAATGTATGCTTTGTGGACGGCCACGCCGCCACCACCAACAAAATAGTGCTGGGGGTGTACGGCTACGGCGCACCCTACCCGGTCGACTTTTACACCTACGTGGCCGGCAGCAGCTTTTGGCAAAATTATTGATAAGGCCATCCTACGGAATACGCAACGATGATTCTAAGGGACCGCGCAAAAATAAATTCATGTTTTACGGCGCAGGAATTTTGGCTGCTGGCGAGGCGTGAGCGAGGCGCATACCCCGGCAGTGGGTCTGGAACGAGCGAACAACGAAGCCGGCGGCCAAAAGAGCCAGCCGGAAAGTGTGAAGTTATTTTTGCCCGGTCCCTAAGTGAAGGCGACAACCAAAGGCCGCCAAAAGAGCTTGGCTCTAATAAATCCCCGGCGAGATTCACAGTGGGCAGGGCCATCGTCGGTGGCGTTATGGTTGTGCTTTGCCTGCTCACCGCAGCCTGCCATCAGGCCAAAAATACCACCCACCTGCAGGCCCGCCACAGCGTGCCCGCCCCCAACCTGCCCACCGCCCGCCCCGCCACTCGCCTGGCCGCAACCGCAACACTCTGCGGTCCGCTGCACGCTTTTGCCTGGTCCAAAACACCCCCCAACACCCCCAATATCACCCCCATGATCTGGATTTCCCGGCCCAACCGCAGCTTGGCCGCCGCCGCCCTGGCCAGCCGCCAAACCCCGCCCGGCGATGCGGCGGTGTTTATCTGGCATTTGGACGGCGTTTACCATAATTTTCTTGCCGACCCGCGCGACGCCGCCCGCACACCTCAAGGCAAGCTCACCCGTTACCCCAGCCCCTGGATCGCTCACGGCCCCGCTCGGCTCAAACGCGCCGCACTGCGGTGTTTCCGCCGCTACAAAGCCGATGGCGGACGTATGGATTACCTTATCCTGGATTACGAAGGTGGGCTAAGCAATTGGCAGCTAAACGCTGCGGCAATTCAGGCCATCCAAAATGATCCGCGCAGCAAAGCATTGGCGCGGCAGTTGGGCTTCAGCGATTTTGCCAGTATCGAAGAGTACACCACCAGCCACCACTACCTCATCTGGAACTCTCGGATGAAACAAGTGGTGGATACCGGCCTCAACAACAGCCTCTTTGCCGCCGCCCGGCAATACTACCCCGCCGTCCAGGGCAGCAATTACAGTGATTATATTCTGACCCGCCGCAATGCCGTCTGGGCACCGGATCGAAATGGTCATCCGCAATTCCGGGATTCCTACTTTGGCACCGCCGGCAGCCCGGTGCTTTATGGCTGGATTGACCAACTGGCCGAGCAATCGCCTGGCGGGGGCGGCAAACCTTATGGCCGAAAGCCCTTCGCGGTGCTGCGATGGGAAGTCAATCGCATGCGGGCGGCACGCCGTTCCAGCGATGTGCCGGTGGTTCCGTGGATTGCCTCCAAAAATTTCGGCCACCGCCAATACGCCTTCCGGCACAGCCTTTATTACAACGAGTTGATCGATCACGTAGCGTTGTGCGGCGCGGCGAATTTTTTACTCTTTAACCCCCGCCCCTGGCTCAAAACCCAAAACCCCGCCCATTGGGCCAACAACGCCCAGGACCGCCTCGTCAACACCCTGCTGGCCACGCTCAATATAAAATTCGGCCTCCAGCCCCGGCGGACGATAACCTTGGCCCCCGTCCCATGGAACAGCCGCTTAATCGCCACGGGCATGCAAATCGGCACCCACGAGATATTGTGGCGGGTAACTGTACCGCCCGCGGTGCGGCGCGTGCGCGTGGCCGTGGCCGGAGCCGTCAAGGTAATGAAACTGCCGCCCGGAAAAGTCGGCTTCTGGTATACCAGCCGGCCCGGCCAAAAGGTGCGCTTTACCATCGGCGGTACCGCGCCGCATTGAGGCCCTCATTTGTTGGAAAGGAAAGACCATGTTCACGCTACG
>JAJYZF010000017.1 GCA_021800165.1 Planctomycetota bacterium
ATTTCCATCGGTCGGATCATTGTGAATCCTCCTTGATTCGTTACCACATCCTGGGCCTTGGCCGCCACAATGGCGGCTTTCCGCCTCTAATCCTAACCCAAAACCGCCAACAATAGGAGTTACACCCAACTGGACGTACACCACTCCGGATACTTGCATGTATCGTCTGGCGGTGTTCTAATGTGTCGTCAAGGACATCTGTTTACGCGTGTATGGAGATTAAAACCATGCCTTTCGATCCTAAAAAGAACTTTAATCCCAAGGCCTTGCGGGACAAGAGCTTGTCTTTTCATCAGGAATTCAAAAAATTCCTCTTTCAGGGCAATGCCCTTTCACTGGCCATCGGTGTCATTATCGGCGGAGCTTTCGGTGGGTTTGTCAGCAAAGTAAACGCTGATCTGATCATGCCCGTCATCAATCTTTTTCTACCGAACGGTTCCTGGCGGACCGCCGGCATTACCATTGGTCATGTGCCGAAACTCAACCCCACCACCTTTACCCCGGTTTTGGATCCCAAGACGCATCAGCAGGTGATGGAACCGGTAAAGCTGCTGATCGGTGATTTAGGCAATCAGTTTCTCACGTTGATCATAACCGGCTTGGTTTGTTTTATCATCATCAAACTTCTGGTCAAGGCTCCGCCGCCACCCCCGCCGCCACCACCCCCGCCACCTACCAAGGCGTGTAAATTCTGTCTGGAAACCATTCCGCTGGAGGCTACCAAATGCAAAAGCTGTGGCAGCGAACAGCCGGCAGCGGCGTAAGGCGGCTTCCATTGCGTCGACCGTATTTTTTGCAGCCAATGTGTAAGCAAACCTATGCACAATCAGTTCTATCTCGGCTGGGATATTGGTGGAACCAAATCGGCCGCAATTGTAGGCACGCCGGACGGCCACATTGTTGCCCGAATACCATGGCCGTCGCAGGCCCAGCGCGGTCCGGACGCCATGATCGCCGATTTTCTTGATGCGGCCTTCCGGTTGCGGCAGGACTATCCTATTACCGCCGTTGGCGTAGCCGTCGGGGGTCCATTAGATGCCGATCAGGGCATTGTGCTCGGACCGCCCAACCTTCCCGGCTGGAATAACATTCCTTTGCGACAACGCCTGACCCAAGCCCTGAACCTACCAATCCGGGTGGTCCATGATGCGGCCGCCTGCGCGTTGGCGGAACATTTTTGGGGGGCCGGGCGTGGGGTCAGTCATCTCGCCTATCTCACATGTGGCACGGGCTTTGGAGCGGGCCTTATTCTTGGAGGAAAGGTTTACCAGGGGGCGGGCGGACTTAGTCCGGAAATCGGCCATTTTCAACTTCGTCCGGACGGCCCGGTTGCATTCGGCGTGCGCGGCAGTGCAGAAGCCTACTGCTCCGCCCAGGCCTTGGCGGGCTTGGCCGTCTGGCTGTACCCCAGCCGGTTTGCGCACCAGGCCCCGACCCCCGCCGACATCGCCGCACTTGCTGCCACCGCGGACCCCGATGCTGTGCGGATCTTGCAGACCAGCGCTTATGCGGTGGGCGATATTTGTGCGTTACTCTCCGATCTGCTGCGTCTGGAAATGATCGTCATCGGTAGCTTGGCGACTTATCTGGGAGATATCTGGCTGGCTCAAGTGCGCAGCCGACTTGCGGAAAAGTCGCTCGATGGCGGGCACCGTTGCCGCATTGTTCCCGCCGGCCTAGCCGATCGCCTGCAAGATTGCTCCGCCTTGGCTGCTGCCACCTCCGGCCAACCCCACGATGCCATGCCGGATTCCACATCCAGTGCCGCTTGTGGGCCGCACCATGAACACTTTACCGCGGAGACCAATTCATGATCCTTGGGGTTCCTAAAGAATGTAAGAGTGATGAATATCGCGTCGGCATCATTCCGGCGGGCGTAGAAGCTCTGGCCAAACGCGGCCATACTGTACTCATTGAAACACAAGCTGGTATCGGCTCTGGAATCACCGATGCCGAATATCAGCAGGCTGGCGCGGAAATTACTCCAACCGCCAAACAAATCTGGAACCTTGCGGAATTGGTCGTCAAGGTTAAAGAACCGCAGGAAAAAGAATTTCCCCTGTTACATCCCCATCAAATGGTTTTGACCTATTTTCATTTCGCCGCCGAACCGACATTGGCCCAAGCCTGCCTTGCGGCCGGAATTCACGCCATCGCTTATGAAACCATTCGTGATGACCGTGGCCTGCTGCCCTGCCTCACGCCGATGAGCGAAATTGCCGGCAAAATGTCTATTCAGGAGGGCGCTAAATATCTTGAACGCCCGATGATGGGCCGGGGAATCCTGCTTGGTGGCGTTCCCGGCGTTGCCCCAGCCAACGTCGTGGTGCTCGGAGCTGGAACCGTCGGGCATCATGCAGCACGAGTGGCAGCCGGACTGGGAGCCAAAGTCACCCTGATGGATGTCGATTTGCATCGACTGCGCCATCTGAGCGAAGTCATGCCCGCCAACGTAACAACCGTCTTTTCCGATGCCCACACCATACGCGATGCGCTTCCCCATGCAGATCTGGTGGTTGGTGCGGTTTTGCTGCCCGGAGCCCGCGCTCCGCGCTTGATAAAAGCGGATGACTTAAAGCGTATGGAGCCCGGCAGCGTCATTGTGGATGTGGCCATAGATCAGGGCGGCTGCGTGGAAACAAGCCATCCCACAACACATCAAGCTCCCACCTATGTCATTGATGGGGTACTGCATTACTGCGTCACCAACATGCCCGGCGCGGTCGGTCGCACCAGCACTTTTGCGCTGTGCAACGCCACATTTCCCTACGTGCAGATGATTGCTGACCAGGGCTGGGACCAAGCCGCCTCCTCCAATGCGGGCCTGGCTTGCGGACTCAACATGCGGAGCGGGCAGATCACCCATCCAGCCGTTGCCGCGGCGCTCAAATAGCGTTAGAGGATCGCTCGGGAGCCTCCGTCTTCATTGCACTTTATCCGAATCAACCTAGAATGGCCGGTGGCGGTTGATGGTACCGCGTTTTGCCAGCCAGACCGACGATGACGCTCATCATAGGCCGCTCTAACAGGAGTACATACTCATGGCGGATACTACCCGTTCACTGCAAGTTCCGGCGACGGAAAAACCCTGGCTTTCCCGGGATGTGCTTTTCATAAGCCTGTCGGCGTGTTTCGCCGATCTGGGATATCAATCCGTACTCGCCATCTTTCCGCTTTTTCTGGTGCTGACCCTTCGACAACCTGTCTGGATGTTTGGCCTGGCTACAGCTATTAGCTATGGCCCGGGAGCGGTTTTCGCCCTGATCGGCGGACGAATGGCTGATCGTTTCGGCGCTAAACGCATGGCCATCTCCGGCAACATTCTTATTCCCCTGCTTTCGCTCTCGGGCTTGGCCACCTTGCCAGGTTTGGCCATTGCCTTGTTTTCCGGCGGTTGGTGGGCACGGAATTTTCGCTCGCCCCCACGACGCACCATGCTCACGCAGGCGGTAACCAAAGAACATCGCGGTCAAGCCTTTGGTTTCCTCCACGCACTGGACATCGGTGGAGGTTTTCTGGCGGCACTGGGCACGATGCTTCTGGTTATTGCCGGCACCAGCTTCACCCATATTTTTCTTCTTACCATTGTCCCGCTGCTCTGTTCGACGCTGTTTTTAATATTGGTGCATGCGGGAGGAAGAATCGCCGCCGCGGCACCCTCCGGTTCTACCGCGGTCCCGCCAACCGCTGCAGCCTTGATTAACCAGCGGGTTTACCGTCGCCTCCTGCTTTCCGCGGCACTTTATGGTTTTAGTTCATTCAGCATCGGCTTTCCCATTTTAACCGTAGACAAGGCGCATCATGGTACCGCCATCCACAATGCCGCTTGGGCCATATTATCTTACGTGGTGTTTTTCGGGGTTTCTGCCATTACCGGCCTGTTGGTCGGGAAAAGGATTAAAGGTGGAATCCGCACGCTGGCTTTATGGGGTTATCTGCTCGGCGGCCTGGCCGCCGCCGGAATGGGCTTAATCTGGTACACCGGAATTAATCCGCTGCTTTATTATCCCATTGTCGGCCTGATGGGGCTTTCTCTTGGAGTTATCGAAACCGTCGAGCCAACGATTATTTCCCGCCTCATGCCCAGCCACTCCACCGGCCGTGGCATGGGAGCACTTACAGCTATGCGCAGCCTGGGCTTGTTTGTTGGTAACATCGCCATGGGGTTGTTGTATCGCTTTGGAGCTCAATGGTCGTACGGTTACGCGGCCCTGCTGGCCATTATCGCCGCCATCGTGATGCTTACCATCCCCGCAGCGGAATCCTCAAGGGTATAACCACAATACCGGCATTGTTGCGATGGAACGATGATGAACAAAAATGCCCGTCTAAATGCCTCCAGTAGTGCGGTGGACAGCCGGATTCCCCCCCACCCCAACTCATCCCCGGTTTTACCCAATTCATTGGGGCTAAGCCCAACCGCCAGCCAGAGTTCCGAGATGCCAGCAGCCGTCAACGTTCCCGCCCTGCAACGCATGGTCGCACTGCAACATCAAGGCCCGCTACCTTGGGTGCAGCTTCGCAACGCCGTTTACAACAACATCGTCTTTCGCAAAATGGTGGGCCGCATCGCCCCGGAAGCTACCAACGGCGGCCTGGTTCGAGTGTACGACCGTGATGGCGCAATATTTGGCACCGGCCTGCTCAACACGCAATCGCAAGTCGCGCTCCGGATGCTTTGCCATAACACGCAAAGCGTTGATGAAGAATTTCTGCCCACGCGGTTGCAAAATGCCGTCGAATTGCGGCACCACACCCTCCAACTGGAAAATGTTACCACCGCCTACCGGATCGTCCATGCGGAAGGTGATGGTCTGCCGGGTCTTATCGTTGATCGCCTGGGCGACTATGCAGTCGTGGAACTCTTTGCGTTGGCGATGTATTTGCGGCGTGATCGTATTGCCCAAACCCTGCGCAGCTTACTCAACATAAAAGAGATCCTCATTCGCGCCGACGAGAAGATTCAAAATGCAGAGGGTTTTCGGCTGGAGAACGCCTTCGGTCCAGCAAGCCGCCACGCCAACCTGGACGCACCCACCCGCCTATCCACCATCATCACGGAAAATACTCTGCGTTTTCAGATTGATTTAACCAGCGGCCACAAAACCGGCTTTTTCTGTGACCAACGTGATAATCGCCTCGCCCTTACGCACTTTTGCCGCAACGCCCACGTTTTGGATGTGTGCTGTTACACCGGGGGCTTTGGCATTTACGCCGCCAAACTGGGGCAGGCTGCCAATGTCACCGCCGTTGATCTGGATGAAGAGTCCTTGACGCTGGCTCGCCGCAACGCCAATCTCAATCAGATTGCCCCAGCCGTTTATCAGATGGTTCATGCCGACGCCTTTGCCTATCTGCGGCAAATGAAGCAAAACAGCCGCAGCTACGATGTGCTGATTTTAGATCCGCCCAAGCTGGTTCCGACACGACTGGATTTTGCCGAAGGGCGCCAAAAGTATTTTGACCTCAACAAGCTGGCGTTGGCCTTGGTCCGCCCGGGCGGCCTGTTGTTGACCTGTTCGTGCAGTGGACTCGTCGACATTGGCGAATTCACCAACGTCCTTCGCGGCGCAGCCCGCAGCGCCCAACGCCGCGTGCAAATCTTAAATCAGACCGGACCCGGCATGGACCACCCCGTGGCCACCGATTATCTCGAGGGAAGCTACCTGAAATGCTTGTGGTGCCGTGTCTTTTAATTGATGGGATCCACGCTGATACTGCCTGGCAATTCCACCGCGGGGGCCGGCACTTCGGAAAGGTTCCAACCCGGCTCAGCATGAATCGCAATATCCAAGCCGTCGATTTCGTCAGTGGAAGTCACGCGTAGTCCTATGCTTTTGTCAATAACCAAGGCCAGCAGCAGGGTACCCAGCAGACAAAACGCCACCGCCACCACCGCCGCCAGGCATTGAATTAAAAACTGATGCACATTCCCGTATAATAATCCGCTGCCCGATCCCATCATGCGGCTGGCCAGCACACCAGTGGCCACGATGCCCAAAAAGCCGCCAACCCCATGCACACCAAACGCATCCAATGCGTCATCGTAGCCAAAACGATTCTTGATGATAACCGCCGAGTAGCAAACTACTCCCGCGGCCGCTCCAATGAGCAACGCACTGGCCGGGCTTACAAACCCACACGCGGGGGTAATGGCCACCATGCCGGCAACCAGGCCCGAGGCCACACTGATAGAAGTTGGGCGACCGTGTTTGATCCAATCCGCCACCAGCCACGCCATCGCCCCCGCCGCCGCTGCGATCTGCGTATTGGTAAAGGCCAGCACCGCAGAACGATCCATCGCAATAGCGGAACCACCGTTAAAGCCAAACCAGCCGAACCAAAGTATGCCTGCTCCGAAGAAAGTCAGCACCAGCGAATTGGGTTGCAGTACGTTTTCCGGATATCCAATTCTTCGTCCGACATATAGCGCCATGGCCAGGCCACTCACTCCCGAGGCAATTTCCACCACTGTGCCACCCGCAAAATCCATGACGCCCAGACCATGCGTCGTTCCCAGCCAACCACTCCCCCATACCCAATGCGCCAACGGACAGTAAATAAACAACGTCCACAGCACCAGAAACGCGACATAGGGGCCAAAACGTACGCGTTCCACAATTGAACCCGAAACAATGGCCGCGGTGATTGCCGCAAACATTCCTTCAAACATGATAAATAGATACAGCGGAATAGCCGCATGGCCCGACGGATTAATCGAACTCCCCGGCAAGACCTGCCAAAGCATAATCTGCCCGGGCGTAAACCCGATTATGCCTGCGTGATCATGCCCAAATGCCAGTGTGTAACCCAGCACCACCCATACCAAACCCACTACCGCCAGCGCCACATAGGAATGCATCATCGTGGCTAAAATATTTTTACGCCGGACCATTCCGCCGTAAAAAATTGCCAGACCGGGCACCATCAGCATCACCAGCGCCGTGCTCACCAACATCCAGACACTCGACGCATGATTAAATGCAGTTATAGGTCCTCCCTGAGCCGCTGCTGGCGACAACGGTGTTGCCGCCGAGGCTCGGGCGGCAGCCAGCGCCAAGCCCGCGGTCATCACCAAGCCAATTATCCGGTTCCGTTTTCCAACCCCTGACCGCAAGTCCATGGATAACCCTCTTGAGAACCCAACACAAAAGACACAGCAGCGCCGCGTACTGCGGCTACTTAATAAGCATAACTGTGCGTTTCGTCAACTCGCTGCGCACACTACAGGCAGCTAAAATGCGTTTTGCCCTCTTATATAGCACCCGCCCAGACAATTGGCGCTCCAAATTCAGCTTCAAACAGCCATTGTCAACTCACGGCGTAGAATGCAATTACCCCAATGGTGTTTACATCCTGTGCGTAGATCATTGTTTGATTCTGAAAACTGCGAAACGTACTTGCTCAACCCTGGTCTCCCCGCCAGTTAATCCTTACCACCGGCCACCCCGGCCCTTTTCATCATTGCCGATTGCCCTCCAACCAATTAACCTTACACCTCACAGATTTAACTTCGAATGCGGGCTGTAATACTATCTAACACGCTCATAAAGTTAATGTAGCCATCGTAGGGAGATTCGTACGGGTTGAAGATATTTCCCGCCGGCTCGCCAAAGTGCCGCGTATTCATATAAAAGAAATGATCGCTGCTGGTTAAACGCCTCCAATCGCTTAGCAATTCCTGATCTTGCCTCGCTTTAACCGCTTCCTCCAGACGATAAAGTTCCTGCATGGCATTGGCCTGCATGGCATTGCCCAGCCACGGACCGATATCGCGGTTGTCATCAGTCCAGGAGACAAACTGGGGCACATTAATTTCGTTCAATGCTGTAATTTCCTGGACACATTGAGCTGGCGTGCGAAAAACATCGCCCAGCGCCAACACATTTCCCGGTAGTGCCTCCAGAAATTTAAAAATACCGGTTTCTTCCGGCTGGCGTTCACCAAACGTTTCATAGTCCATCCCTAAGAGACAGTAGACGCCTTGGCCGTTCATACCATTAAGCCAACGGGCATACTTTTCCGCGGTCAGCGGCCACTGCGACCAATTCTTAATGCCGAAGCGCAGGGCGATATCCTCGCTCAAGCGGTAATGACGCAACAGCAGTTTAAGATCCGATTGATGCAAACGATAGGGGAAGCTCAGGTTTCGCGACCCCAACACCCCCTCCCAACCCTCCATGATGGCCGCTTCAAAATGAAGCTGCCGGACAACATTGCCGATCGCATTGGAAAAAATGAGATTGGTATTACGAAAGACCTTGGGGGTCTGACCGAATAGCCGTTTGATCGCCTGCCGATGCAGTTTAATCTGCTGACGGAATTCCTCCTGCGAGTAAAGAAAGGCCAAACTCGAATGTGACGTCTCGCCTAGAAATTCCACGCAACCCGTTTCCGCCATTGCCTGGAAGGATTCCAACACCTGCGGAGCCCACCGCTCAAGCTGCTCCAAGGCCGTGACGGTAATACTTAAACTGATACGAAAATCATGGCCATAGCGATTAAATAAATCCAACATGAGGCGATTGGTCGGCATATAACTCCGCCGAGCCACAAGCTCCATCAGGGAGGCGTTGCGCAAATTGTCAAAATAATCGGTGTCACTTTCAAAAACGCCGTAGCGCCGAAGGCGAAACGGTTGATGGACCTGAAAATAAAGGCATATCGCGGCCATAAATCTCCGCCTGTAAACGACGATGGGAGTGCGGCCACCCTGGGGCGGGGCACTTCTCACCTGTTATTATATGGTGGAAGCAAATCCTTACCACTGTTACCATCACCGTTGGCCATTCTGGGAGGTATGGAGTAATTGCGGTGATCGGCCCGCTGCATCAGCCCGCAATGGGGTATCTGGACCCTCGCCTGTCGGCAATTTGTGCCTTGGTACCGCTCCCGGCCAGGCTGGCTACGACTTGGTTCCCGGGGGCGGCGATGAAAGCGATTGTTCCAGTGGGGTCGGCTTGATACTGTTTTTTCCGACCCAACGCTAAGTATGGTGGGCGCTGATGGCCTGCGTCGAGGACCACTCCACGGATGGAATTACCACAAATGAAAAACTTCCCGATTTTTATGATTTCCCTGTTGGCGATTTCCGTGCTGCCGCGTGCGGTTACCGGCCACGTTACCCGACCCGCCACTGGTAACACGCAGCATCACCTTCTCTTAGCAGTTAAGGCCGATGGCCATCCCTGCGAGCTGTTTCATCCTCACCAGCACCAGATGCTTACTATTTCCATCGCCAACTCTGCCGGCATTCCCCTGATGCTGCACGGTAAATTGCGATGGCAGTTCTGCGCCGGCCCACTTGCCAAACACTGGCGTACGCTGCTGGCGGCACCCATTGCACCGGCACTGGTGGCCGCAGGCGGGCAATTTACGATTCATCTGCCGGTGACCTTCAATACCGTCGGCTTTTACCGGCTCATTTACCATCACCGTGATGTCGCGCCAGCTTCCGGGTCGGTTTTGACCTGCATTTACCGCCCCGCCGGCTTGGCTATACCCACGTCGCTAACCCCCTGGATACGTAACTTGCCCCGGCTCTTTTTTCAGCCGCATCCCCTTGGTTACATCGCCGATTACATCCATCAAACCTCAATCCGCCGCTACGTCCTACGCCTCTGCTGGCCACCAAAACCGGTGGCTAAAGCCAACGGCCGGGCAATCGTCAATCCCGCCCAGATCAAAAGGATCGCGCAAAGTCTGGCTCAACACCACGCGGTCCTGGTCTTGGCCGTTCAATTGAGAAATGATCTGGTCAATCCTGCCGCCACGCCGCTTGGCTTGGCGCAATTTCTCACACCTTGGCTGCGCGCCGCCGGGCCGGATCTGACTACTTTGACCATCCTACCGCCTGCCGGAATCCATGGCACTCCAGTTCGCCGCTTGATCCGCCAAATCTGTCTGCGTGGCTTTGGCACGGCGCGAATGATCAATCCACACGTACTAATTCTCGGCTACCCGGCCCTTCGCGATCTTGGCTTCTCGGGTGAAGCGCCCCCTTCCACCGGCAACCCGCTGGCCATTGTCAACATCTGGGCGATCTCCTGGCAGCGCCGAACATTTCGTCGATATCTATCTTGGCTGACCGGCAAAACGCCGGTGTGGGTTTTGCCGCCGGCTTCCGGCGGCTGCAAACGGCCCGTTTCGCAGGCCATCGGAAGAATTGCACCGGCTCTGGCTTTGGCACAAGGGGCTGCCGTGGTGCCGGCTCCGCACCATGATTTTGGGCTCGCGGAGCATTGGTTGGGCGGGGCCTCCCTCTTTCACATTGTCCATCCATATCTGCCTCCCTTTATTGCGGTATTTCAAGGCAATCACCGCTGTGTTGCGGTTTTGGCCGGACTTGGAGCCGCAACCAGGCGTGACCAGCAATGGTCCGCTCTAAAGTATTGGCCGGTCCAGCAAGTGCCCAGTCCCGCAAACCATGCGGCCGCGCCCAACGGTTTTCCCACAGGCACCATCATTGTGCTTGATCCCGCCCACGATATGCAGGCTATCACCAGCCGCGATCAGCCATTGCCCAGCCCCATAGCCGGTTGGCACGAACTTCCACTCAATAGCCACACCTATTACCTGGAATCCACCGGGTCGGTGGTCAATCTTGTTGCGGCGCTGCGCACGGCCACAATTCAAGGCCTGCCGCCCGTGGCTCTGGCCACGTTTTTAAATACCCGTCGTCCGCCCGGCCTAATGGTGGCAGTACGCAACGCCCGCCTAGGACGTTTGCGTGGTTGCATTCGGGTGAAAGTGGGAACCGCGGCTTTTTCCCGTTGGCGCAGGCTTGCACCAATACCACCGGGACAGTGCGTCATCATCGGGCCGTTTAACCTTCCATCGCAACCCGTTTTACACACCGGGTACGTGGTACAACTTCGCCGCAACGGCGTTGCGTGGCAGACCGCCGGGGCCATAGTGTCTAGCGCCCCCACCACCCAGCCGGTCGTGCCCCCCGTACCCGCGCCGCGCATCGTGCAACGTCCAACCACACAACCTAGCCCAACCGCCGGGTCTGTGCCTGGGGTATATCATTTGCGCATGCCCATCCTGAAAACTCTGCGCTGATACGTCTATACCATGCGTCGTGACGTGCAAAACATTCATCTTTTATGGTGCCGGATTTCCGGCCAGCCACCACACGCCTTCACCGTGGTACGTTTCGCCCCTCGGGCTAGATATTCCGTGTCGGCTACGGCGGTACAAGACTCCAGGATGAAGTGGGATTGTACGTTTTTATTTTCCATCCCAGCGCGGAGCTGTTCGGGCCAAGATCCCGTTGATAGACAAACCCCTGCTGATTCACAATAAAAGACATAATGCCCGAAGATCCGTACTTGGCTGGAAATGCCACCAGAGCAAAGCCTGCAATTAAGCGGCCGTTGACAGCGTACTTTAACGCCCCACCCGGCGCTGCGGCACCCTGCCGCCTTAAAATATGGAAATAATAACCATAAAATGGCCGTGGCCCCTTGTGCTTGCCATGGGTATAACCCGCGGCAGTGGCCTGCGCTACCAGCGGCCCCAATGGACTGACCAATTGCCCTTTGGCGACAGGCCAATACAACCCGTCGTGGGTGCCGGGTTTACTTATAAATCGGCCGGCATAACACGGCATGCCGGAGGCATGGGGCACTGCGGCAAAATATTCTCGCTGTGCCAGCACGTAGGCACGACACACACGAATGGCCTCCAGCTCATTACGCCCGATACGCCGTTCCAAAATTTCTTTCACGCCCGCCGCGGTGTCAAAAAACCACTTTCCATTGGTCATCCGCACAAGCGGTATCGGAAATGGCCAATTTTTTTCGCCAATATGCACGACGGCGACATTGGCGTTTTGTTTCTGCACCCAGAATTTTTGTCTGGCATGGGCCACGAATTCTTCAAAACGGCGATGATCTTCCACCTTATCGCCGGACACCAGCGTTTTTATCGCCGGACCAAAAATATGGTGCAGTTGGGTATGGTCCTGCTGCTCCACCGCTGCCAGCAGGGCTGCGGCCGCCGCTGTATCGCTGGTGAATAAGGCTTGACCAGCCTGTGGTCTAGCCGTGCCAGTTGCAGGAACTTCAATCTCATCGCCGGTTGAAATCACCGCCGGCTTGGAGCCTGCCGTCGTGGCCGCCGGCTTGGTTTGGCAGCCCGTCTGGAATACGGCCAAAGCGGCCAGAGACACGGTTCCGGCGATCCAGCCGGCGATTCGGAATTGTCTTATATTCATGGGTAATCCTCACAAAGAACCATGTTATGGCAAAAGGTGCCTGCTCTTTTAGTGCCTGTGGTCAGGCCCGCCTCGACCCGGCGCTCCGCGTGGCGGCTGACCGCCCGCGTGCCCGCCATGAAAGTTATTTCCGCCTCTGCCACCATCGTGGTATCCACCTGGGCCACGTTGGGGCTGATGCGCATGAAACTCGCGCAGACTCTCTCGGCCGCGGTTCACATAGCGACGGATATGACGGTCACCTCCATAGCGACCTCCAAAGATCGGCTGCGGCTCCGGCGTAATGATGGGAACCGGTGTCACGTAAACCGAAGAGTAACCGGGATAATTCTGATACCCCGGATAGCCCGGCGTTTCATAATTTTGATAGCCATAGGTTGAAGAATAACCCGCCCCCTCAAAAGCGCACGCGGCACAAGGTAGAAGAATCGCGCCCACTGCTATCCACTTGCACCAACACACAAGGCGTTTTAGCGATACGCAACTGTTCATTGCCAAACCCCTGTAAAGATCCACCACCAAGCCCCATGGCTTACTTAAGTATATCGCTGGCCCAAATTTTGGCTACAGGTAGCGGCAAATCCCGAAAGACTGACTACGGCCGATGCCACCCACCGCCCTCAAGGCCCATTCAAACCGTTTCCCTTGTGGAATCTTGGAGGCTTGGAGGCTTGGATAAAACGTGGGTGTCCGGACGGCACCTTGCCGCGTATAATATCTTGTTCAGGTATCGGCCAGAGCCGTTGCCGAAGCCATAATCGTTATAGAAACGCTTTTGGAGAAGCCAAATGTCCATAGCCCATGCTGCCGCCATCCTGTTTGCCATCCTGCCCACGCGTGGTTACTTTCGCCCCAGTCACGCCGTGAATGTACGGTTTGTCACGGGCACTACGCTTTTGGATCAAAAGGCCGTACGGGCGGGATTTCGCGCAGCCAACCTGCTGGGTAAGTTTTCCTCCCCCCCGGCTCATGCGATTATCCGGGCCAATGGTCAGCCCGTCTTCCACATCTATACCATAGGCGGCAAGCGTTTGACCGCCCGCCCCCTGCACGGAACGTTGCTTGATGGGAACGTGGTAAATATCAGCCATTGTTTTCCACAGGTTAAAAAAAGCGGTACGTATATCATCACCTGGCAGACCGCCAATCCCGTAGTGCTGGAAACGTTGAATAATCCGGGATTTTCCCCTGCTGATTTCAGGCACATCCCGGCACAACAGTGGTCCAGCCTGCCCGCCGATCAAAAAAAACTCATACGCATGCAGTTTCAGCCCTGTGTTTACCATCTGGTGCCGTTGCAATATGCCCAGATCGAAACCGCCCAGGGAACCATCAGTCTGAAGTTCTGGTACAGCGCGGCCCCACATACCGTGTCTAATTTTATTCATTTAGCCCAGGAACAATTTTATAACGGGTCAAACTTCCATCGCATTATCAAAGGTTTTATGATTCAAGGTGGCGATTCGCTTAGCAATGTGCCCGGCCGAGCGGGTACCGGGGGACCAGGTTATGCCATTGTCCAGGAATTTAATTCCCGTCCCATGAATCGCGGTGTTATCGCCATGGCCCGGGCACGCTCGGTGGACTCCGCCGGATCACAATTTTTTATCATGCAGAAGGACACTCCCTCATTGGATGGTCATTACACCGGATTTGGCCGGGTCATCAAGGGCTTACATGTGGTGGATAAAATTGCCGATACGCCGGTGCGCGGACCTAATGGCACGGTAGTCGGACCCAAGCCGAAAATTATTTCTGTACGTATTCTTCCGGCCAAGGCGTCTCTCTATGGCATTGCAGGACAGCGATAACCGGTGCAACTTTGTCTACGCCGTTGGAACATGATTTTTTTGATGTCGTGGTTGTCGGGGGCGGACACGCCGGAGCCGAAGCTGCATGGGCGTCCTCCCGCATTCTCGGTAATCGTGGCAAGGTAGCCATGATCACGATGGACCCGCACGCTATCGGACGTATGAGCTGCAACCCCGCGATCGGTGGTCTGGCCAAAGGGCAGATGGTGCGGGAGATCGATGCCCTGGGTGGGCTGATGGCCCACGCCATCGACCTGGCCGGCATTCAGTTCCGCATTCTTAACCGATCCAAAGGCCCGGCGGTGCAGTCGCCGCGGGCCCAGGCCGACAAGTACGCCTACGAGGCCACGGTCCAACGGTTACTGCGGGAAAATTGCCCCAACCTGACCATTCTTGCGGCCACTGTGGACGATATTCTCACCCATGACCAATGGCCTGCCGGAACCGCCCCCTCGCGCAACAGCAGCAATACACCGCACCGTATCACGGGTGTGCGACTGGGTACCGGCCAAAACCTTGCTTGCACCTGTGCCATTTTAACGACCGGCACGTTTCTGCGCGGACTGATGCATACGGGACCGCGACAAACCCAGGGCGGCCGCATCGGCGAACAGGCCTCCACCGGTTTATCTGTTTGCCTGGAAAGATTGGGCTTTGAGCTGGCCCGACTCAAAACCGGCACGCCCCCACGCCTGGCCCGTGAAACCATTGATTTTTTCGGCCTCGATGTTCAGAGCGGGGATGAAGTGCCGACACCTTTTAGCTTCTTGAGCGCCTCGTCGCATGGACTTTTATCCACAACCTTTCCCGTCCTGCCGCAGGTCGGGTGCCATATCACGTATACCAATAAAAAAGTACACGATCTGATTCGTGAAAATCTACACCGGGCACCCATGTACAGCGGCCAGATTCAAAGCCGCGGACCGCGTTATTGCCCCAGCATCGAAGACAAAGTGGTGCGGTTCGCCGACAAAACCCAACATCAGATATTCTTGGAGCCGGAAGGTCTCAACACCAATGAAATCTATTGTAACGGGATTTCCACCTCCCTGCCGGTGGATATCCAGGAAGAGATGGTTCATTCCATAACGGGGTTGGAAAAGGCCAAGGTACTGCGTTGGGGCTATGCGGTGGAATATGATTTTGTGCCCACCCATCAAATCCGTCCGTCGCTGGAAACCCACCGCGTGCGTGGTCTGTTTTTCGCCGGTCAAATTAATGGCACCAGTGGCTATGAAGAAGCCGCAGCGCAGGGTCTCATGGCTGGAATCAACGCAGCGCGGCATATTCAGGACCAGAAGCCGATCATCTTAAGCCGTGATCAGGCCTATATCGGCGTGATGATTGACGATCTGGTGACCAAAATTCCCACTGAACCGTACCGCATGTTCACCAGCCGCGCCGAGTTTCGCCTGACTTTGCGCAGTGACAACGCGGATCAGCGCCTCACGCCGCTGGGGCGGCAGATCGGACTGGCCGAACCAATACGCCAAGAGCTTTTATCTGCCAAACTTTCCGCCATGCACCGCATCCTGGATCAACTGCAAGCGTCGCGACTTCCGGACGGCACCACCGCCGCGGATTTGATCCGACGGCCGGATATTGCCTGGCAAAATTTAGGCACCATGAACTTCCAACCAGCCGGACGAATGATGGAGCTTGTTCAATGCACCCGAGATCACGCTCTTCTGGAGCAGATACAAATAGAGTCTCGTTACGCCGGTTACATTCAACGCGAACGGAATTTGGCCCGGCGCATGCACGAATTGGAAAACAAAGTTATTCCGGTGGGATTTAATTTCTCCGCGCTCGCCGAGCTGCGGTGTGAAGCCCGCGACGCCTTGGCGCGTTTTCAGCCTGCCAGCATTGGACACGCATCGCGCCTCGAAGGTATTACACCTTCTGACTTGACCGTGCTTATGATGTATCTTACCGGTCGCAAATCAACTTTGTGAAGCGCCGTTACCCCAAAATATGTCCTTAGCCGTCAGGGATGTGGGAATTGCCGCGCCACCGCCAATTCCATTAAACGGACCTGCGTGCCGCGGTCGGGCTCGCCCGGCTGCGGACGGCGCTGCCGCCATATTCCATCGGGTCCCAAATCCCACGCCTCGCGATTGTCTTCCAGCATGATTTGCAGTACCTCGCGAAGTTTTTCGCGCAGGGCCGGCTCTTCAATCCGTACGGCTGCTTCAACGCGATGCGAAAGGTTGCGACTCATCCAGTCGGCCGACCCCATATAGAACTCTTCGTGGCCGCCATTGGTAAACCAGAAAATACGGGAATGTTCCAAAAACCGTCCAATGATACTGCTGACGCGGATGTTCTCGCTTAAGCCGGGCACTTGGGGCCGCAGACAGCAAAACCCACGGACAAACAAATCAATCTTCACGCCCGCCTGCCCGGCTTTGTAGAGGGCTTCAATAATTTCCGTATCTTCCAGGGCATTCATCCGTGCCACAATTCGGGCGGGTTGCCCTTGGCCAGCGCAGGACACCTCCCGCGTAATCATGTCTAAAAAGCCTTTGCGCATGGTTACCGGAGCCACCAACAACTTGCGATAGTCGGCCTTGAGTGAGCGTCCGGTCAGAAAGGCAAAAAGGTCCACCACATCCTGGCAGATATCCTCCCGGCTGGTAAAGAGCCCCAAGTCGGTGTACAATTGGGCAGTACGTGAGTTGTAATTCCCTGTCGAAATGTGAGCATAAGAACGAACCAGATGTTCTTCCCGACGAACCACCAGAGCAATTTTAGTATGGGTTTTTAGCCCTAAAATTCCGTAAACAACATGGGCCCCCGCATTTTCCAGGGCCTGAGCCCACTGGATATTGCTTTCTTCATCGAAGCGGGCTTTAAGCTCGACCAGCACCGCCACCTGCTTGCCGGCCTCGGCGGCCTGGGCCAGAGCCGATACAAACGGCGAATCGCCGCTGGTGCGGTACAGCGTCATTTTGATCGCCAGTACCTGCGGATCGTGCACCGCCGTGAGAATAAAGCGTTCCACCGAGCTGTCAAAACTTTCGTAGGGATGATGCACCAGAATGTCATTCTGACGAATGATGGCAAAAACATTGGCCTGTTCATCCGCCAAGCCCGGCGCACACACCGGCCGCCACGGCGGAAACTTCAGACCAGGTTTGTCCAAAGCGACCAGCCCCATCAGATCGCACATACCCAGCGGTTCTGGCTCTTCCAGCAAGTCCGACGGATGAATTTCCAGACCGTTCATCAGATATTGCCGCATCTGTTCCGACATCCCTTCGGATATCTGCACGCGCACGGTGTCGGCAAAACGCCTGGCGCGCAGTTCTTCCTGGACCACTTCCAACAGGTCTTCTGAATCGTCAATGTCCGCCTCGACATCGGCATTGCGTGTAACCCTAAATGATCGAGTTTCAATGATTTCCATACCCGGAAACAGCACGCCGAGTTGATCCTGAATAATACTTTCCAGCGGCACAAAAACGGTTCCCGCACTGTCTTCCACCGAAAACCACCGCGGAAAAAGCCGGGGTACTTTGATCCGCGCAAAAAGTGTTTCGGCATGGCTGGGCGCACGCAATAAAGCGCCGATCGACACGCTAAGGTTGCTGATAAATGGAAATGGATGGCCGGGATCTACGGCCAGAGGCGTCAACACCGGGAAAATCACCGTGCGAAAATACGCCGCAGCCTTTTCCCGCTGCACTGGCGTCAACTCCGCGCACTGCCGCAGCACAATTCCCTCCTTGGCTAGCGCTGGCCGAAGATCTTCGCGCCAGACTTGCTGCTGACGCAGAACCATGTTGGCCAGCCGCTGGCGCACCCTCTCAAACTGCTGCCGATGAGATAATCCGTCAATCCCCACTTCGCTGGCCTTGCTGATCAGCAGCCGTTTCAACGGACCTGGGCGCTTCATGAAAAACTCATCCGTGTTACCCGCAAAAATGGCCAGAAACTTCACCCGTTCCAGCAGCGGGTTGCGCGGGTCCATGGCCTCATACAAAACTCGATAATTAAAATCCAGCCAGCTTAGATCCCGGTTAAAAAAACGCACCGATCCGCCGTCAGAAAGCGTAGGCGGTTCCATTGTGGTGCTGAAAGCCTTCAATTCAGGCGTCATCGTTTCGTTCTCCGTGGAAAGTTTTCCGGCAAACTCATCCTGTCATCATTATGTCTTTTTCTTGCGCCCTGCCAATCCGATCGGCGGAGTTGCTTGACCATAAATGTCGGCCAAAGCCCGCGGCAAATCGGGGTACTCAAATGCGTACCCTATTTCCAGCAACCGGCTGGGCCGACATCGGCAACCTTGCAAGGCTAAATTCGGCTCGGTTCCCAGCAGACCGGCACCGAGCCGCACGGCCAGCGCCGGCACCGGCGGACTCCACGGGCGGTGCAGGGCTTGGCGCAGGCGGGCCATAAATTCGGCATTGCGCACCGGGTTGGGTGCGCAGGCAACATAGACCCCCTGTGCTTCGTTCCGACGGATCAGCTCCAACACGATTCCCACGACATCTGCCATGTGAATCCAACTCATCCACTGGCGGCCAGATGCAACGGCTCCACCCAAGCCCCAACGGGTGAGGTTGCTTAGCGGCACCAGCAGACCGCCGCTTCCATCAAGCACCAACCCAAGGCGTAAGATGACCTGCCGGGTCCGAGGCATAGGGTGGCGTAACAGTGCGTGTTCCCACATCGCACAGGTTTGCGCAATAAATCCCGTCCCCGTCGGGGTGAGTTCTGTACAAACGGTATCGCCGGTATCGCCGTAGATACCTATGGCACTGGTTTGAATAAGCACGGCCGGCGGGTGGCGTGCCTGGGCCATCGCCTGCGTTACCGCCAGCACGCTACTCACACGGCTCTCGAGAATCTCCGCCCGATGGGCCGCAGTATGGCGACCATTGATATTTCGGCCCGCAAGATTCACCACGGCGTTAGCACCTTCCATGACCGTGGCCCAAGCTTCGACGGTGCGCCCATTCCATGGCACCTGTCGGAAGCCATTGGTTTGGTCGTTATGGCCGTGGCGGGTTAATACCACCACCTCCCAACCATCCTCAACGAACTTTTTGGCGATGGCAGTGCCTATCAAGCCACTGCCCCCTGCTAAAATAATTTTCCTTTGGGTTGACATATTCAAGCCGTTCGTCGCCGCGTCAACAGCAGCAAGCCCCCCACTGCCAGCAGCGCCAGCGTGGCGGGCTCCGGTACCGGAGTCGGGGGTGGTGTGGGAACCGCGGGCCCATTGACCAGTGATCCACCGGCAAAGCTGGAAAAGCCATGGCCAAACGAGGTGGCTACCGCGCCACCGGCAGCGGAAAATCCGATAAGGTTCGCTGGACCGTAGCCAGCGTTGTTGGAATCGAGGAGTTCGGCGACATAAACCTGATTATCCCCGATGTTCTCTAGTTCACCTCCCACCACATCGGACCGGCCGACCGCACCTTCCCCGCCGCTTTGGGCGACAAAAACGTCTAGCGATTCCAAAGCCACATCCGAACCTAGCGGACTAACGCCATCGGCCTCCTGGGAGAAAGCGCTATTTCCAGAAAGCGTAAAACCAATGGGGGAACTATTTCCTCCGACCGAAAACATCTTGGCAGGGGTATTGCCGGATGCCGCCATATCTGCCGGGCCATTTTCCGAAAAATTCAGCACCGTCACCGTGTTGGCTTGGGCCTTGCCGACCATGGTCACCAGCAGCAATCCTGCAACGCTCCAGTACCCCGCAGCGCTAAAAATGTTAAGTATATGATGCTTCATGGTGGCCCCCAAGGTCTGCTCAAGGCAAACCAAGAGTCAATCGCCGCGGATTTAACCCCACAGTTCGTGCGCCCGGCAACTCGCACGTTGTTGGAAGAGATGCCACTGCGTGGCCAGAATCTGGGCAAAACCTCACTTGCGCAGCCTCCTGCCGCAACTTAGTTTTACAATGCCCCTCTATCTACGTTGTAGGCGCGCCACCCATCAAAGGCAAGGTCGATCATCAAAATGTCCGAAAATAGAGGCGTTGGCTCTGCGTGGCGACAGTTTGCGGATATGCTGCTGGAGCAATTTCCATACTTTCGCTACCATAGCCGAAGATGACGCTGGTCTGACCAGTCACAGGAGTTTGCGGATGGCGCAATTTCGCCCGGTCCTACACTTTCCATTCAGGCAACGTTTGGCGCGCCTTCTGGCTCAACTTCGGCAACGTTTTTTCTGGGACCATTGGTTTCCGCATATCGCCATCGCCGTAGCGGTAGCGGTCTTCGGACTGATTAATTTCCTTGATGGCTTGGCCCGTATCGCCCCGAACTTTCCTGGTTTTATCAATCTTAAGCCGGTCCTTCATCTGGCGCAGATTCCCGCCTTCAAAGCTTTGGCTGGAATTCCCCAAGGCTTAGCCGGTGCCGTACTGATGGTCATGTCGATTGGCTTGGCCTTTCGGTCGCGCTTTGCCTGGGCGATTACGTTACTGCTGGCCGCGGCCACCCTGGCCCTCATCCTCCATCAGAGTGGTCTGCATTGGGGCGCTCTGGTAGCCTTTAATGGGCTGTTGCTGGTTGCCATCCTGGTTTTTCACCGCGCGTTTGCACATTCCAGCTTGGCCGCTGGGACACTCTTTGGTGTTGTCAGCGTCGTATTATTGCTTGGCTATGCGGTTTTTGGATCCTATATTCTGGGAGCCGGGTTTTCACCGCCCATTACCAAACTGCCCACGGCCCTGTATTTCTCCGTGGTGACGCTATCCACCGTGGGCTATGGAGATATTGTTCCGAAAAGTTTTGATGCCCGGATGTTTGTGGTTTCCATCATTATTTTAGGAATCACCGTCTTTGCTACTTCCATTTCCGCCGTCATTGTACCGCTGGTCAACGGACGGATGCAGCGGCTGCTTGCAGGAGAAAAGAAACGTATGAAACAAAACCATTACATTATCACCGGCGATAACGCTTTGGCGCATAACACCTATCGCCAACTCAAGACCCGCCATTTGCCTGTGCTGGTGCTGTTGGCCGCGCCACCCACCACCCCCTGGGTGGAGGCCGACGATTTAATGATCGGTGATGCTTCAGATCTGGAAACGCTGCGCAAGGCGGGTGGTGCCGACGCCTTGGCCATTTTGGCTTTGCGCGCCGACGACAGTGAAAATGCTTTTATCGTGCTGGCCGCCAAAGAAATTGGAGGCAAAGCCCGTACCGTCGCGGCGGTGAAAAACAGTAAAAACCTGGCCCGCGTACGCCGCGTGGGACCGGACCTGGTCATCGCACCGGATATTCTCGGCGGGGAAGTACTCGCCATGGCCTTAAACGGCGAAACCATGAACAGTGAAAATATTCTACGGAATATATTTCAAAACGACGGCAAGTCCTGAGGTGGCCGACGCTGGAAGCTGGGAAAGATGATCAATTTCAACTTCAGATGTTGCCGGCCCAACCCACCCTATCAACAACCCATTGAGCTTTTAAGCACGCTTTCTGGCATCCGCGGCGACTTGGCCGCATTGCAGTTTGGTGCCTCCCCGGACGAAGTAGTCATTGCCTACCAACCGATTCTCACCTGGACCCTTTACCGTGCGGCCCGTGGCACCTTGGAATCTGAATTACTGGCTGGGCCTGGAATCCTGTCACCCGGATCCTCAGCAGTTAAAGCCGAGGTGTCGATTGCCTCGGCATTGGATCAATGGCAAGCGTTGCTTGATGATGTCAGCCTGCATTGTGACGCGCCGGAGATGATGCCGCCGCGCTGGATAGGATTCATCAGCTACTCTGCCGGAGAACTTTTGGAAGCGGCCACCGCCCCAGCGAGCACAGTTGGCCATTGGCCATTGATGCGGTGGCAGTTGTTCGGCCGATACTACGTCTTTAATTCCACTGCGCAGTGCTGGACGCTTTGCGCTCTGGATCATGCCCGAGATCCCGGAGCCACCCAGGCCATGGCGTGCATGGAGGAAACTCTACAGGTTACTGGAAACCCGCCGGTTGTCCATCCACCAAAGCAACACGCGTCCGTGCTGATGGTACCGCAGCAGGACCGTCTCGCCGACGACATCGCCGCGGTCCAACGATACATTGCCGCTGGGGATATCTATCAGGCCAATCTTGCGGTGCCTTGGATGGTCAGCACATCCGAAGCACCGGTGGCCATTTATCAGCGACTGAGCCAGTATACCGGGGCACCCTACAGCGCCTTTTTGCGTTTCGCCAACCACCATGTCATTTGCGCTTCGCCGGAGCTATTTTTACTGCGTGCGAACCGGCGCATACGCACGGAGCCTATCAAAGGTACACGTTTGCGCTTCAGCCACAATCCGGTAGCCGATCAAGCCCAGTGTCGGGAACTGTTGCACAGCGCTAAGGATCAGGCGGAACTGCATATGATCACCGATTTGCTGCGTAATGATTTGGGCAAGATATGCGAATATGGCTCGGTACAAGTGAAGGAACCGCGCCGCCTGATGGCTCATTCCACCGTTTGGCACACCAACTCAACCGTGGTCGGTACACTGCGCGAGCCTAAAAGTGGATCGGGGTGGGCATCCATTATCAAGGCGATGTGCCCCGGCGGATCGATCACCGGAGCACCCAAAATTAGAGCCATGCAGATCATCGCGGCCCTGGAGCGATTGCCGCGTGATCTTTATTGCGGCAATATCGGCTGGATCAACGGCACACACGGCGCGCTGAATATCGCTATTCGCAGCATTTTTATGCAAGGCACCTACGCTACCGTCTATGCCGGAGCTGGAATCGTCGCCGATAGCATTCCATCTGAAGAAACGCGAGAAATGACGGCCAAGGCCCGAGCACCTTTGGCCGCCCTCGGGGTAACCATCGAGTGACCAACTGACGGCTGGTTTTGCCGCCGCGGAAGCTTTCACCAACGCCAAAATCACGCCCTTAGCTCGACTTTTGCCATTTTTCAGAGGCGTAAATGGTCGAATCCTCTGGAATTCGCGATTGCAGGGCGAGTTTTTGCACATCCCGTGTTTTGTACGGGTGTGCAGAAATTTCGGGCCATCTTCAAAGGCCTGTGCAATCACGCCTTGGGGTTCCTCCGAAATCGGCAAAAGTCGACCTTAGAGAACTTTAATGGCAACCATGGTGGTGTCATCGTAACGTCGGCTCAGTCCAACGAAACGACGATTTTCCCACAGCATCTGCCGACATATCTGGTCGGCGGGAAGTGCGGCATGCTGTAACAGGGCCGTTCGCATGCGCTGTTTGCCAAACTTTTCACCCGAAAACGCCATGGCATCGGTAACACCATCGGTATAAATCCAAAGCAGGTCGCCGCTCTCCAATTGCACCACTTCTTTTTCATAATGCTCCTGTGGGTTTACCCCCAGCACCATGCCGCCCGTGCGCAATTCGCGGAATTCTCCGTTACGCAGCAGCAGAGGAATATCGTGGCCGGCATTGCAGTAGGTCAGCCGCTTTTTGTCGCAATCAATAGTGCCGTACCACGCGGTAACAAACTCGTTGCTGCGGGAATCACTGGCGACGGAGCGATTCACCCGAGCCATGATTTCGTCGAGATCATAAACGTCACCGGCGTAGGCCCGGAAGGCCGCGCGGACGGAGGCCATCAAAAGCGAAGCGGGCAATCCTTTTCCCGCCACGTCGGCCACCGCAATGCCGATGGACCGCGCACCGAAAAGCAGGAAGTCGTAAAAATCACCGCCCAGTTCAAAACAGGGCACGTACAATGCTCCAATATCAAAACCGGCGATCACCGGCGGATGCGCGGGAATCATGCGGCGCTGCACATCCGCGGCAATCTGAACCTGCCGCTCCAGGCGCTCTTTCTCAAAAGATTCTTCCTGCAGGCGGGCGTTTTCAATGGCGACCGCCGCCTGACTGGCGATGGATTGCAGCAGCTTTTGCTCAAAATCCGAGAACTCCTTGCGCAGGGCGGTGTAAACACGTAACACGCCGATGGGACGATCTTTATAGATCAAGGCCGTAGACAAAACCGAAGCGATACCCTCGCGGGAGGCATCTTCCGGGTAAGCCACGCGCGAATCCGCGGCCATATCGGCCACGTACACCACCGCCCCCGTCAAAGCCTCCCGATCCACGGCGCTTTTATCCAGAAGGATGGGGCCTTTTTGTAAATATGCGTCCGAAAGATTGCACACACTTTTAATACGTAATTCATTATTATGGTCATCTAAAAGCCGCAATGACGCGGCTTTAACCCCCATGGCTTCCACCACGCTGGAGGTAACCCGATCCAGTGTTTGCTGCAGGCCCCGGGTTCCCGTAAGCATGGTGGAGATGCTAAAAAGCGTGGAAATTTCCAGGAGACGCCGCCGAATAAGAATCTCCTGCTGGCACAACCGCGACAAGGCATCGGCCAGCAGATGCAAAAATTGCACGCTCGCCGTACGCCGCCGGACGCTATCCTGATTGATTGTTTCCACCAACACGCGCACCTGGGCTGCGGGTATGTTGAGTTTTTCGGAAAGCTCCTTGACCATGGCGGCGCGCATCGGTGCGGCTTTGGCCGGTTCGATGACAATTGACCCGAGACGCACATCGCCGACGATGATCGGGGCGGAAAACGGCTGATCGAGATCCGAATCTCCCTTTTGGTACCGGGCAGCGGCAATAGCGGCGGATCTGGTTTCAAAGCGTTGGCTGATGGTGGTTTGCGTGAGAGGTTGCCCACCCGGATCCAAGATGGTGGCCTTGACCTGCGCCACCGAAGCCAGAGAATCTTGAATGTCCTGAAGCGTGGTTGAATCGATATAGTCCGTGAGCTTAGCTTGCGGTCCTATGGCCCCGGAACCCGCTGATCGAAGGCCACCGCCGGGTAACCGCATCGACTCCGATGTCTGGGCTGGACCCTCCGCCGCGTTCATCTGTACTGAGGAATTTACCACTTCTACCACTTCCACGTCTATCGCGCATAACAAAGCTATGCGCAATTCAGATTTCCCACCTCCTCTGGAGGTCTTTCATTGGGCCGTACCGCACCATCAAGGGACGGCAGTTCCAGCACTACGGCTGCGGCGTCTTGGCCGGGGCCGCGACCGGGTTTTCCAGCCACGCCTTGCGCAATATCCGCGGCCATATACTCCGCGGTTGAAACTCGACCCACTGGGTCAGGGTGTGTCGCAATTGCCTGCGATAACCAAGCTGATAATCCACATAGGTCAGCAGCATAGCGGCGGCCGGGTTATCGCGTTTAACCAGTGTTTTTAATTCACGCCTTGCTGCCCGTAGCGAAGCCGCCGGAAGCAATTTTTTGAGGTTGTATCGTACGGCGGTCAAGGCGGGATTGCGATTAAAAACAAATTGCAGATTGTAAGCGGCACTGCCGTAAAGCCCAGCAGCGATTTCCGCATGAGCCTGACCAATAATGGCCAGTGGATTGCCGGGCCTCATCGCTAAAGCCCCCTGAAAAGCCTGGATAGCCTGCATAAACTTCCCGCCGTCGATGAGCTTTTGCCCATAGGCCATACTTCGGTCAAATCGATCGGTCATATTTCCAGCCAGCGCTTGCAGGGGCATTAGCTTACGACCAGCCTGCAGTTCCGTACCAAGCTTCTTGGGAATTGCTACCGCGTTGGCACGATTCCAGAGTTGGTGCGCTGTGGTCGCCTTTTTACCGTGCTGCCGGGTCAAACCGGCTACCACGTGTGCCGATGGATTCATAATGGGCAGGCCGGTGATCGGGTCGATGGTTACCATACGCTTGGCGGTGGCACTTTGCGGTTCCAGATTGGTGAGTGTCATCGCCGGTTGCCCGGGTAGTCCTGGGGCGACAATGTTAATCTTTTCTCCCGTCTGCAATTCTTGCAGTAGATTTTGATAAACGTCGCCGACGCCTCCCGGGCTCACTTGGGCATTTTCTTTGGTCCCCAGTGGCTTGCCGATCTGCGTCGCTTTAACCACGCCACTTAAGGGCGTGGTACCCACAGCGGATCCGCCAGCCCGCCGGGTTTGCTCCTTCTGGCTTTCCCGCCCCGGTACCAGGGCCGGGCCATTATTGGGATTTTGGTTGACCGCGCCGGTCAAGCGTGCGTATCCCGCCTGCTGTTGAACGGGAATTTCACGCAATCCAAAAAGGGAATTGACGTTGCTGCCGGTTGGTGCAATCAGGCCATTTTGCGCCAAGCCAATGGTCCGTGGGGAAATTGGGGATGCCGGATTACCGTAGATCGATGCGAACGGACTTGCCGGTCCCACCGGTACCGGTCCATTGTAGAGGGCTGAATTCTGCCCCAATCCATTTTGGCCGGTCATGCCCAGCGACGAAGGCGAATAAACGCCATTGATGGTGGCGTTAATGCGTGAGCCGGAACCGGTGACATTACCCACATTGGAATAATTATTCATTGGCAGTGCGCCGGGAGGCGAGCTATAGCTGGGCGGAGCGCTGGTAACAATAGGAATTCGCGCATAGGTGACGCCTCCGCCGGGCAAGGTAATCGGTACGGTCTGATAACTGGTATGGGCCGTGGGGTTGATGTTATTCATATATTGGTTGCCGTTAAAAGGCACATAGCCTGGGATGGTGGCATTGCTGCCGCCACTGCCTACCTGGTTATTGGCATCCAATGCCTGGCCATTTTGCACCTGTACTTGCCCGTGTACGGCGGCCAAAGCCAAGGTACCAGCGGCAATATAGATGAGCGCCGCCAACCGTCTGCCGGACCCCCGTCGCGTCAGATTTCGCCATCGGCCGATAATATCAATCTTATTCCAACCCTTATCAAGGATATCGGTGATTTCGCTTAGCTGTTTCATAAAACACCTACTTTTTCATGGCTGTGCACAACCAACGTCGGCCAGCCACCACACCTGTATTATACCGTCCGGCCGGCCTAAAAGCGCCACCGAAAACCAAACGCGGCCGGCATGGTCGCTGGATTTGGCCGGGACGCCGTCTATATCATCGCCCAAAGGGATGGGGCTGATGGCATTTTTTTGATCATGTGGTTTGCACAAAAAACTTTTCGGCTACCGCAAAACTGAGGGTCAACGCCTGTTTTTCTCCGGATTTTATCACCATCACTTCCACTGTTTGGGCCTGGTGATTGCGACTGGCTACACTGATCTCGGCACCAGGCAACAATCCGCAGACATTCACATACTGCAAGAATTCAGCGCTTTGATCAAGAATGCGGGCAATCCTGGTTGGCGAGTCCAGCGGACAGTCCAGCACGGTGCAACAATCCTGTCTGCGAACTACCCCACCGGCAGTAGGGATCGGATCTCCATGCGGATCAAACGCGGGATGGTGCAATATCTCGTCAATTCTCGCCAGCAGACGATCCGATACCACATGCTCCAGCTCCTCTGCTTCCGCGTGTACTTCGGACCAATCGAGCCCCAGCACCTTGACCAGCAGCAGTTCAATGAGCCGATGCCGTCGCAACACGTGCAGCGCCAACTGCTCTCCGGCCGGAGTTAAACGCACTCCGGCACGCGGTTCGTATTCCACCAGATGCGCATCGGAAATTGCGCGTACCATGGAAGTGGCGGTGCCCGGGGTTACGCCCACAGCCATTGACAGTTTTCCCATGGTCAGCCATTGGGTTTCATCGGCCGGCCGGGAGAGATAAATTTGTTTGAGATAATTTTCAATGGTCCGGCTTGCCACTGGATCGCCTTTCTTCAAATCGCATAGCTATACAGAATAGGGGTCCAAAAAAACGCAACATCTGCATTATGAGCTTGCACAAAAAACAATTTTGGGCAAGCAAAGTTAATTGTGCCATAGATCAAAGACAGTTGCAAGCACACCCATAACCGACTATATTAGCCATCAAACCAGCGGATGCGGAAAATTCGAACCAACAATCCCGCGTCTGCACGAGCGTGCAAACGTCGGCGCTGGCCCGACTTAAAGCCGCAAGTCACCAACAGGAGCATTCCAACGATGCCCCAGCCTTCTGAATCGGTAAAAAATCGACCCGCCGAAGATCTTGCGGGAGTTCTGGTTGCTGCTAATACTACCCCTGCTGATACCACGCCGCCGGAATCTATCACCCGCGAAGATTTGGCCCGAGCCAAAGATCGTTTCGCCGTGGAGCGTGCCCGGCGCAATTTTCGCCTGCCCGCGTCCTGGCGTTGGCTGCGTTTGCTATGGCTTTTGGCAGGCCCGGGAGTGTTGGTTTTTCTGGGGGAAAACGATGCCCCAAGTATGCTATCCTATGCGGCAACGGGATCGCAATTCGGCATCGGATTTTTTCTGCCATTTATAGTGCTCACCTTCGCAGCCGCCTGGATCGTACAGGAAATGACTGTGCGCTTGGGAGCCGTTACCCACCGCGGTCATGCCGAATTGATTTTTGACCGGTTTGGACCATTTTGGGGAATCTTTTCCGTGGGCGATCTGGTTCTGGGAAATTTTCTTACCCTGATCACGGAATTCATCGGCATCCGGGCGGGATTGAGTTTTTTCGGCGTACCGCCGCTGGTGGCCGTCGGCGGAGCCTTGGTCCTTATTCTAGCCGTCACCATGACCTCCCGCTATTGGACCTGGGAACGCATTTTGTTGGCCATGGCTCTGTTTAACGGCTTATTTATTCCCGTGGCCCTGCTCACCCATCCCGACTGGGGCGCAGTCGGACACGCCTTTCTTACCTGGAGCCCGCTGCCGGGCGGATTGGCTTCCAAAAATGTCATCATGATGATGGCCGACATAGGGGCCACCGTTACACCCTGGATGCTTTTTTTTCAACAGGGTGCCACGACGGATAAAGGCATGCAGCCGCGTGACGTCACCTTCGGTCGATGGGATACCTCCATCGGCACCTTGCTGGCCACCGTTTTCGGTATTTCCGCCGTCCTAGCCACGGTGCCCTTGTTTGCCCACGGCATCAGTGCGGCCGATTTTCAGGGCGCACAATTCGCCCAGGCCATTGAGCCGTACGTCGGCAGACTTGGATCCACTTTGTTTGCCTTGGGACTGGTAGAGGCCGGCTTGGTCGCTGCCATCAGCATTTCCACTTCTTCCGCGTATGCCTTTGGCGAGGTGCTGCATCACGCCCACAGTCTTAACCGCACGGTTAAGGAAGCCTGGCCGTTCTATCTGGTGTTGACCGGCTCGGCCTTGGCCGCCGGAGCCATTGTGCTGATTCCCCATGCTCCCTTGGAATTCATTGTCCTGATCGTCAATGTGATTGCCGTATTGGCCATGCCGCCGGCTCTGCTTTTCCTGCTGCTCCTGGTCAATGATCGGCAGGTCATGGGCGAGCGTGTGAATAGTCTATGGCTCAACATCGCCGGAATCTCCGTCACCGTATCTTTAATCGCGGCCGGTGTTGGCTACGCCCTGACCGTGGTGTTTCCGCAACTCTTTTCAGCAGGAGTCTAACATGCCATCCTCAACCAACCACAGCCCTGATCCACACATACCGCATGCACAGGGAGTCGCTGGAACCACTCTGGTGCGGGCAGTCCTGGAAGAAGACCAGCTTTACGCGTTTAAACAGAAAACTCATTTCGGACGACGAGAGATTTCACCCGGCCTGCGTATACTTTTGTGGGCGCTGCGCATTTACGTCATCTTGATGATGGCGATTGTGGTAGTGCAAATTCTGCGCTCGATTTAGATACATATCTCTTGGCGGCTGCCATTGCCGTCTTGACCCGCATTAGCGCCGGCGACGCCTGACCCCCACCAACGACATGCCCAACACCGCCATGAGAACCAGCGTGCTTGATTCCGGCACCGACGTGCTGGGCGGATTCGTCAGAGGATTAAGCTTGCTTCCCGGCACCGACTGGCCTGGGGCGATACTGTCAAAACCCGATCCGACGTGATAAGCCTGAAAACCCGCCTCGGGAGTAAAATCATTGTTGCCAACGCTACCCACATCATCACCACCATCCGAGATAAGCTCGGCCACGTAGACCTGATCACCTCCCACCTCTTTAAGTTCCCCACCTTGGATGTCTAACTCGCCCAGCGCACCCTCACCGCCGTTGGTACCGACAAAGACACTCACGCTTTCATGTTCCACGTTGAAATCCATACGCGAAACCCCGTTAAAGAATTGCGAGTACGCATTATTGCCAGCCAGTGTCCCGCCGCTGGTATGGGTTCGCATGAGCGTGCCCGGTGTAGTACCGGAATTCATCAAATCGGACGGGCCATTTTGCGAAACGTTGATCACCGTAACGGTGTTGGCCATCGTTATGCCACCCGTGCTTAGGGCCAGACCCGCCATCACGGACCAGATCATTAATTTGCGAGCAGTGTTCTGTTTATCCATGGTTCTCTCTCCTTCTTCGGCATCGCACAAAGCCGATTCTGATGAATACCACCACATGCGGCCATCGCCTGCGGCTGTCGGGAAGAACCCCGACGGAATCAACTTCTATCCGCTTGCGCGGTAAGTTCCCCAAGGAACTTCATTATCTGCATACTCTTGCCAGTAGAGCTGTTGCTTCCTACTACCCATCTGATGCAGCTATCGACTATTCGCCGCCCTGGCGGTAATTTTTTTGATTATCGGCTCTCAGCGCCGATAAAAAGTGGCCGGGTTGAAAATATCAGCGCCGTGATTGCAAGGCCAATGTGGCAAAGAAGCTGACACCGTTAAACACTGAGTGCATCGTCATATCGGTCCACAAATTTCCGGTGCGTTCATAAACATAACCCAATGCCAACCCCAACATAAACAGTGCAACAAAAGCCGACGGCTCGCCATGGGCCAGCGCAAAAAATAAACTGCTCATGAAAATACCCCCCCATCGGTCTGCCGGGCTGATGGCGACCCGCAACGGCTTTGTTCCAGCCCCCGCGGCCGGCCGTGGCCCCACGAAACGGCTACGCAGCTTGGCCAAAACCTGGACCAGATAGCTTTGCACCAGGCCCCTGAAAAATAACTCCTCGGAAAGGGGGGCCAGTATGCACAGACTAAACGCCATGAGCGCCAAGACTTGCGGAGAGGGATGATGCCGCACCGCTTTTAGCAGGGAATTCTGCGGAGCAATGCGGTGCCATAAAACCTTTTCGACGACCACAGATATGCCGTCACCCACAAATACCAGCGGCCAGGTAACGGCAATGGACCCTAATCCGATGAGAATACCGCGCCCAATGGCTCCGCCGGACTTCATCCCCACGCCGTCAATGCCGCCCTGACAAACCCTTGCCGCAAACGCCAGCACTATAAAAATCGCTACCACGCGCCAGGTAGAGTCCACCAGCCAAAACGCCGGGTGCAGTGCCGCAGCGGAAATATGCGATCGATCCGGTATAAACCCTCCGCCCAGCGCTCCAACCAAAAAAACCGCTGCGATGACCGCTAGCACATGCAGGATGCTGAATTTGTTGGGAGTCCTGGGCCTGAGCAACAGCGGTTCATCCGAAAATACCCGCTTGCGAAACAGCACCCCAATACTCAGGGGCAGCCAGATAAAAATAATGATTCCGTATATAATGGATTCACTGTGATGGTTGATGAGCAACTCCTTTGACCAATACCAAGGGGCCTTACCGCTGAATATACTTCACCAGATCATTGAAACCAAGAAGCAAGAGGTGGCGGCTGGTGCTCGTCACCGTCCATTAACGGAATTGCGGCACCGCGTTGCCGACGCCGAGCCGCCACGGAATTTCTTCGCCGCTGTTACCAAACAACCGCATGGCATGGTCAATGTCATTGCGGAAATAAAAAAGGCTTCGCCTTCCGCAGGGCTGATCCGATCCGATTTTGATCCGGTAGCGATTGCCCGCACTTACCATGCCGCCGGAGCCGATGCTCTTAGCGTGCTCACGGACGAGAGGTATTTCAATGGCCACTTGGATTATCTTCAACAGGTACGCCGGGCGGTGCCCATTCCGGTCTTGCGCAAGGACTTTATCATCGATCCTTGGCAGGTATGGCAATCGCGCGCCGCGGGAGCGGACGCCATTTTGCTTATTGCCGAGGCGCTCACCGATTCGGTGCTGATGGACCTGCTGATTCTGGCGGCAGAACTGAAATTAACCGCCCTGGTGGAAGTGCACGAAATGGACTCGTTGCTGCGCGTGCGCTCCATGCTGGGATTCCCAATGCGCAGCTACAGCCTGCTTGGCATCAACAATCGTGATCTAACCACTTTTAAGGTGGACTTTTCCACGTCTCTGCGACTGGCCGAATTTGCCGAAGATAAGACCATTCTTGTGGCGGAGAGCGGCATTCGTGAGAAATCGGATGTGCAGCGCCTGGCTGCCGCTGGAATACGCACTGTCCTCATCGGCGAGACATTGATGAAAAGCGATGATGTAGCCCAAACCATGGCTAACTTGAAGGGTATCTTCCGCCAGGCGTAACGTTGCTTTCCCCAGCCGGAGGATATCCGTCCTCTTCCATGGTGCAGAGCCAATTTCAAGACCACCAACGACTGCGCAACCCTGCGAGCCAAATGGCAAAAACCGTATCCGCCGCCACTGCAAACAATGACACGGTCAGCTTTGGTGCTGCCTTTACGGCCGGCCACCGACCGGCTCACAACGCTGATCGGACCATGGCGTAGGAAGCGCTTCGTCCCGCCCTTCATGGCAGGCGATCTGTGCGGCAGTCGAGTTGGTATCTTCCGGATCTTCCGCAATGCAGATGCGCACCTGTCCGCCGCCAATTTCCAGATACGTGGAAGGAAGTTCGGTCCAACATCCACTGTTAAAATACGCGATTGGCCCGGGCACCGCCGCGGCATGATGGGTATGGCCGCAGATGACCGCATGGCACCCTAATTTGGCGGCATAGGCCAACGATTTGGTCTGCACCTTGTCCAGGCAGTGCAAAAACACCTTGGATCTGGCTTTGGCCAAACGGGCCACATAATGCCGCCGGTCCACCCGCTGCAGCACGTTGTAAATCAGATCGCCCACCCAGGTGAGCACCGGATGATGGTCGATGAAGTCGTCAAAAATATGGCCGTGCATAACCAACATCCGCCGTCCACCGCTTTCTAAGATGTATTGATTGAGTACCTGCACCCCCAACAGGTGCGAAATAATTTCCGCTGGCCCGTCGTGATTGCCGCAGGTCCAAACCACCTCAATCTTGTCCGAAAGATGCCGCAGCAGAGAAAGCACCTTCCAGTGCGTTTTTTTCAGGCGGCGAAAGTCGATGGAGTCAAAAACATCACCGTTGATAATCAGGCGACGCGTCGGAGGCAGACCGATGCTGATTTTATCGAGAAGGCCTTCCAAAAGCCGACACAAGCGTCGGACCTGGGCATTTTCGCACCCTAAATGGATGTCCGAGATGATGATTGCATCAAGGGGCTGACCATCCAGCGCCACGCGAAAGCACTCTGTGGGGTGGTCTTGGTTACTTTTACCGGATGGGCTACTCCCCTGGCCATGCGATGAGGCACCACTCACGGGAATCTGTGGCGTTAAGATCCGCAAACCCGGTTCGCCAGTCACGTTCAAATGTCTTAAGCTGTCACCCACAGCGCCGACTATAGTCTACGCGTATTTACAACTGGTAAGGGTAATATAAGCGTTTTAGAAAGATTGCCGCACGCAGCTTTTGGATGGACCAAGCCTTATAAAGCGCCAGCCTACTAAAACGTATTGACAGGCTATAGTCTGATTTCGCGGTTCCTGCCAACCCGCGGCCGGATCAGTTCCAATGTCCGAAAATCAGCCCGGTTGTGGTAGCGGGCCTACCCCCGGACCGGTGGTGCTCGGATCGGCGCTGCCTCGCACTTCCGGCCCACGCCGTAACTGTTCCGCGGCCAGCAGTTCTCCCACCGTGGGCTTGGACAGGGCCTGCCCGGTCATAATGCGTTTTACATCGTCAGCATCAAGGCTTTCATATTTCAGCAAAGCATCTTTCAGGTTCGTCAACTCCGTCTTCTTTTCAATAAGCATCTGGGTGGCTTCCTGATGGGCTGTTTTAATGAGTCGCTGCACTTCCGAATCGATGAGTTCCGCAGTCTTTTCGCTGTATTCACGGGACCGCGGCATCCAGCCCTGCTCTTCATCCTGACTGAAACGAATCGGTCCCAAGGCCTCGCTCATGCCGTAGGAACACACCATTTCCCGGGCAATTGCCGTGGCTTGGCGAATATCCATCCCCGCACCGGAATCGACTTCATTGAGATACAATTCTTCAGCTACGCGCCCTCCAAACAAAATGCGCAACTGGGCCAGCAAATGCTTCTGGCTGAGATAATACCGATCCTTTTCAGGCAGTGAAAATGTGGCACCACCGAATGGACCACGCGGTATAATCGTCACCTTGTGCAGTGGGTCCGCCTGCGGCGAAAAGAACTGGATCACGGCATGGCCCGCCTCGTGCCACGCCGTAAGTATGCGGTCCTCTTCATCCATGGCCCGGCTCTTGCGAGCCTTACCAAAGCGAATTTTATCCCGTGCCTCTTCCAGATCACCCATCTCCACAGCCTCTTTGTTGGCCATGGTTGCGATCAACGCCGCTTCATTAATCACCGCAGCCAGATCCGCACCGCTGAACATTGGGGTCTGCCGGGCCAGCTTGAGCATATCCACATCCGCCGCCAATTTCACTTTCTTGGCGTGGACCTTGAGAATCTCGTAGCGGCCCTTGATATCCGGTAGGGGCACTGTCACCTGGCGGTCAAAACGTCCGGGGCGAGTTAACGCCGGGTCCAACACATCCGAACGATTGGTCGCGGCGACGACTATCACCTGATCGTTGGTGTCAAAGCCATCCATCTCCACCAAAATGGCGTTTAGCGTTTGTTCACGCTCATCATGGCCGCCGCTGCTAAAACCGTTGCCCCGCCTCCGCCCCACCGCATCAATTTCATCAAGAAATACGATGCATGGCGAGCTTTCCTTGGCGGTCTTAAATAAATCCCGCACCCGCGAAGCCCCCACCCCCACAAACATTTCCACAAAGTCGGAACCGCTGATGGAGAAAAACGGCACATCCGCTTCGCCGGCAATAGCTTTGGCTAAAAGGGTTTTACCCACGCCCGGCGATCCAATCAACAAAACGCCACGTGGAATGCGCCCACCAAGCTTTTGAAAGCGTTTCGGATTGCGCAAAAATTCCACGATTTCCGTTAGCTCTTCCTTGGCTTCATCAATGCCCGCCACATCATTAAAGGTAACGTTGGTATGCTCTTTCGACAGAAGCCGATGCCGCGACCGACCAAAATTTCCCAACATGCCAATACCGCCGCCAGCCGATCGCATGTGCCGGAAAAAGAGAAAATAAATAATAACGCCGACCAAAATCAGCGGACCGTAATCGATAAAAATAGTCCAGAACAAATGGTTGGAAGGCGGAGAACTGTACTTCATCACTCCGTGACTCGCAAAGTCCTCTACAAGCTGATGCCAGCCGGCACCGTCCACCGTCGATTTAGGCCGATACGTTACCATGTGCAGTGGACTGTTGGCCGGTTCACCAGCCAACCTGGTTTTCAGCTTGAAGCTGATGCGACCACTGCCATGCACAGCCACTTGTTCGATATTATTCTGTCTAAGCTCCTGACGAAATTTGCTGTACGCAACGGTGGTCGGTCCGCCCGGCGGATGCAACACCAGCAACACCAATACCCCCACCGCAAGGATCACCAGCCAGGTGAGCATGCTGCGGCTGAAACGAAGGTTATTGTTGGGATCGCGCCCCGGCCGTTTGGAGCCTGGGTCATTATCGCCATCCTGTGGGTTATCTTTCTGATCTGCCATCGAAATCCTCGGATCCTAATCTTATAGCATCGGCGGAAATCACACTTTACCGCCAACCTGTGCATTATAGGCCCAAACCGGCTGCAAATAAAACCCAACCCGGTGCTCCGGCGAGATTACCCCGTCCACCTTTATAATCCGGCCGCTGGAAGGGTCATTACGCAGCGGAGGAACATCACCAAGGGGACTGCATTTCATCCACTATGGAGCGGGCTAAACTATTGATGGCGGCGTTTTCCGTATCCGCAAGCCGCTGGCCGATCTGCGGCACCGTGGTGCTGGATCGGGCAAAATTCACCCGGCGAACCAACACCTTGCCGGTTCGCGCGTCTTTCCATGTGAAATTCACCACAATCGTAACTTGGGTTTCCTGCGGCAGATTATTTTGCAATCGGTTGGTCAGTACATTTTCCTGCACCGAAACAATCTTTCCGGTCAAAATGGAATCCGCATGTGCTTCATGGCTTATTTTATACGGCGTGCGCGCCTCAATGTTTTTATCGATCGCCTCGGTCAGCTCAAATTCCAGGTTGCGGCGAAATGTCTCGTTTTTAAACACCGGTACTGCCACGGTTGTAATACTCGTAGGGTAGATGGAACGAGACGTGTACCCACACCCGGCCAGCGCCACAATCCCCAACCCCACCAGCGCCAGGCCCAATGTGGTTCCAGTCCGCCGCCAGCTTCCAAGAAGCAAGTTCATCATGGCCTTTTCTCCTTGGATTGTTGGAAGCGCCGGGCATATTCCTTACGCGCCTTTTGCGCCCAAATCGTATCGGGCCAACCGTGAATAACCCGCCGATAGTAATAGGCTGCGGACTCAGGCCGGTTAAATCGCCAGTAAAACCGGGCAATCTCCAGTTCGCGTTTGCCTTCTATCTGATAGATTCGCTCTTCCAGCGCCTTGACCTGCATTTTGGCCGCAAGCACCGGATAAAGCTCCGCAAGGTTTTCCAGCTCCGCCTGAGCGTTACGCAGCGGGGTCAGGTCAAAACGCACCCCGCGAAATGTAGCCAGCGAACACTCCGCCTTGCGCACCGTGGCCTTGACTGCAAATTGGCTGTACGGATAGCGCCGAAGAAAATTGGTGTACGACGCCAACGCCCTTTGAAATCGGTCATTTTGGTAGTAATAGTCTGCGATGCGTATGCCGGCCAGTTCCGCTAATGGCGATCCACGCTGCCGATTCTGAATTCTCCGCAACAACCGGATGGCATCACCATACACGGGCAGAATTCTCATCCCCAAAAGTCTTCGCTTGTAGCCCGCTAAAAATGCGCAGGCGATATTGTATTCCCGCATTAAGCATGGTTCATAAAGCGGACTGGCGGGAAAGTTATCCAGCAAATCCTCATAAGGAAACAAAGCGGCATACTTGTTGCCCATATAATTTTGCGCATCTCCCTCCAACAACAACACCTGCGGTACCAGAGGATCTTTTTTGTGATGACGCAGCCACTTTTTTGCCAAATGCACCACCCGCCCCGGATGGCCGGTTTTCAGGAAGTTAATCATGGCCGCCACCCGGGCCGGCGGACTCACCTGCCCCGGCACTACCACCGGCACCCAAACCCCGTTTTGCAGCACCCAGTTCGGCGTGCCTGGATTCGGTGGCACCGGCGATTGAGCCTTTGCCCAGCAGGCTCCAGTCGCCAGTCCCATCAGCACCACGGCAACCAAGCAAGACAACTTCAATTTTGACCACACCTTCGGCATCGAAGAAAGTATACGCCATCCCCGCCATCGAGCAAGCCTGCCCTGAGTAAACTCCTTAACGCCTTGCCACCCTTCAACATCAGCGTCGGCGGCGTGGCCAACGCTACCACCAGTCAGCCATTGATTTACAATCCGGCCCACCGTTAAATCGTCGCTGGCCCTCGCCCAACCGGCGCGATGAAGCCGCGGTTCTTAACGTATCCGGAAAAAATCAACGCCGTGCCCGGAGGAGGGCGTTACCCCCGTGGAATCCTCGCGTAAAAAATACCTATGATGCTGCAAGCCGCGATAGAAGATGTGGAAAACTCAGTATTTACGGTCTAGAAGCCGATAACCGATGGCTTCAGTCACATGGGTGGGCGTAATAGCTTGCTGACCTTCCAAGTCGGCAATGGTACGCGCCACGCGTCGGATCTTGTCAAAGGCCCGCGCGCTCAAGCCGAGCTCTTCCATCGCCTGTTTCATCAAAAGCAGTGAGGTTTCATCCAAAGGGCAAAAGTCTTTGAGTTGTGCCGTTTTCATCGCGGCGTTGCTCATCGTGCCATCGTCTCCAAATCTTTTGGCCTGCACCCGGCGGGCGTTCTCCACCTGGGTCCGCATCTGGGTGGATGAGGTGCCCGCCGCTTTACTGGTTAAATCACGATACGTGACTGCGGGAACCTCCAGATGAATATCGATGCGGTCGAGCAACGGACCGGAAAGCTTGCTCATGTAGCGGTCCATAGCCGCCAAGTCGGTAGCCTTGGCATTGCGACGATCCAGGGTTCCTTTTCCGCTGGCCGATGGATTCATCGCCGCCACCAGCATAAATCGCGCCGGGAAACTCACGCTGGAATGAGACCGTGCAATAGTCACCATTCCGGACTCCAATGGTTGCCGCAGCATTTCCAGAACATGGCGGGAAAATTCCGGCAACTCATCTAAAAACAAAACTCCGTGATGGGCCAGTGATACTTCGCCCGGCCGTGGAATACTGCCTCCCCCGATCAGGGCCGCGCCACTGGCGGTATGGTGCGGCATGCGCACCGGACGTATCCGCAGCAGACTCGCTCCGCGTGGTAAAAGACCGCAGGCGGAATAGACCCGCGAGGTTTCCAGGGCCTCCTGCCGTGTCAGCGGCGGCAGAATGGTCGGCAGACGCTGGCAAAGCATGGTCTTGCCCGCACCGGGCGGCCCCAGCAGCAGCAAGTTATGCCGTCCTGCGGCCGCAATGGTCAAGGCTCGCTTGGCCAATTCCTGGCCGCGTACATCCGCAAAATCGACTTCACCACTGGCTTCCGCCGGGTTCGCTTCGGGTTCGTCAACCTGCTCGGGTTCCAACGGCAGTTGCCCATTGAGAAAGCCGACCAGCGTGGTCAAGCTGTCGATGGCGTAAACGTCAATGTCGGGCACCACGGCGGCCTCACGGGCATTGGCGGTAGGCAGCAGGATGCCTGCGAGTTTGCATTCCGCTGCCAACATCGCCATGGAAAGGGCGCCCTTGATAGGACGAACCGAACCATCCAGAGCCAGTTCCCCCGCCACCAGATATTTTTTATAGTTATCTCCCTGAAGAACTTTCGCGGCATGAAGCACTCCCAGAGCAATGGGCAGTTCCAACGCGCTGCCTTCTTTTTTAATATCCGCCGGGGCCAAATTCACCAGCAATCGCTCTTGGGGAAACCGGTAACCGCTGTTCACCATGGCTGTATGAATGCGGTCCAAAGATTCGCTGACGGCCTTATCCGCAAGGCCCACAATCAACGGATCACCATATTCCCGGGAGGCCAGATTCACCTCCACTTCACAGCGGATGGCATCTATGCCCTGCAGGACGAAACTGTGAACCTTAGCCAACATGGAATTCTCTCCATAAAGTAATGCGTAAGGTACGCGGACGCAGCGCAAATGCCAAGTGCAGACCGACCGGGAAAGATTTTTATCCATCCCTGGGGGGCGCGGCCGGATGATCCTCGGCCGCCGGGTGGCGTGAAACGAACTCTCATGCTAGTATGGTTTTTTAGACTGGAGGTGACATGATGGCGTCTTTTGTTACGATTCCATCTTTATTGGCTTTGTTCCGCATCGATCGTGACCTTCACGAATACCAAATCGCTTTAGAAGCACTGTTAAAAGATCAGGTCGCATTGGAAGCTAAAATCGGTGCCATAGCCGCGGATATAGCCCAACAGGAGGCGGCCGCACTGAAACTACAGGCTTCCATTGGGGCTCAGGATCTGGATCTTAAAACGCGGCAGGCACATATCGAAAAAATGCGCGAAGCACTCAACAGTACCAAGACCAATAAGGAATATTCAGCCATTCTGGTACAGATATCCGCCGAAAAGGCCGAGGTCAGCAAGCTCGAGGCGGCCATGCTGGAGAACATGGAACAACTTGAAAAAGATCAGGCGGCCACGGTAGCCGCCCGTGAACAGTTGGCCCTGCAACAGGGCCTTTTAGCCACCGCCCAGGGCGAAAGTGAGACCCGGGCAACGGAACTGCGCGGCCATATCGATCGGCTCAACGTGGTGCGCAGCGGCTGCGTGACCAAAGTCCCGGCCGAGGCTCTCAAACAATATGACCGGCTACGGCGTAAATATCCGGGTGATGCCATGGCCCCGGTCGAATTTGACGATGATGATCTGGATAACATCAGTTGTGGGGGCTGCTTTATGGCCTTGAATATGGAAGATGTTAACCAACTACGCGGCCGCGACGAAATCCGGCGCTGTAACGCGTGCAGTCGAATTTTGTACTTGCCCGAAACCCAGGCGAACGAAAAAACTCGCGCCGGAGAGCAGCACGCCTGAACCCGTTTCCCAAACCACTCTATTTTTTTACGGTGCTTATTCATGGATGATCATTGCTCCCGCAAACTCCTGCTGCAATTTGATGGCGGTTCTCGTGGCAATCCAGGACCGGCGGGCATAGGAGTTACCCTGGCCACACCGGAGGGCAAAACGGTCTATGAACTAGCCGAGTTTCTGGGTAACCATACCAACAACTTCGCCGAATACACCGCCCTCATCCGTGGCCTGGCCGCGGCGGTTGAGCTTGGTGCAACCGAGTTGGTAATTCGTGCGGATAGCCAACTGGTGGTCCGCCAAATTCAGGGCCAGTATCGGGTTAAAAGTCCGGATATCCGCCCCCTGTATCAGCAAGCCATGGCCCTGTTGAATAAGGTCCCCAAGTGGTCCATCAGTCACCTGTATCGAGAAGATAACTCGCGGGCTGATACCTTGGCCAACTTGGCCATGGACGGCCGAACAAAAGTTGAATTCCGCCCCCCGGCGATTGCCGGAAAATGAATCTGCGGTCTGGGGCTGAGCTGCTCGAACGATCCGGCCTCTTATGCCCCGATACTTAATCCAAGCGTCCTGATTCGGATACCGCTAAACGCATGGCATCCGCGGCCGCAGCACTCGGCAAGCCACCCATGTGAGTATCTTCCCGTCCGCGCTCGCCGGTCTCAATAGCTTAAATCCTTGACTCCCTGCCTGATAACGATAGTATTAGGCCGTCGCTGACAGCGTCGTGCCCATTGTAGTTCAGGCCGGCGGTGGCCGGTAGATCGTTGTCCAGGACAACAGGCCCACAAGAGGCGAACCTGTACCGTTAATTGGCGAGGCAGATAACCAAGCCTTGGCGAACATTGGCGGTAGACCGGCGGAACAAGCCAACCAAGACGTTGGCACACTTAGGGAATCAGAGGTCGGACGGCGTTGCCATGGGGCGTTAGAGACTTCATGCAGACCGCAGTCCGGATGCTGTTAACTTCATGGCCAAAACAATGGCAAAACCCACCGAGCGCCCGCGCGAACTTAGCGCACCCCATGCTGGTGCCATCTTGTATGGCGACTGGGGAACCAGTCGATTTTATGTACTGGGCTTGGCGTTTTACTACAGCCTTTATGCAAGCTTCTGGTATGTCCTGGGCGTGGGCATATTGGTGGTGATGGCGGGTTGGTCCTATTCGGTAATTTGCCGGTGCTTTCCGGATGGCGGCGGAGTTTATTCTTCCGCCCGGCAGATCAGCAATAATCTTGCCGTCATCGGGGCGTTGCTGCTTTGCGCGGATTATATTGTCACCGCAGCCATGTCCGCCTTTGACGGATTGGAATACCTCGGTGTGCCGGATGCCGGCCATCTGATTCCACCGCTGGCCATTGCCGGTATCGTGGCCATCGGCATTTTCAATTATTTTGGTTTGCGGAAGGTAGGCTGGGGAGCTTTGATTATCGCGATGGCCACCATGGTGCTTACCGCCATCATCGCCATATACAGCATTCCGCATTTGGCCACAGGCTGGCATCGTATTACGCCGTTTAGCCATCTGACTAACCATCTGCCGCAGCGGTGGTACACATTTGTCAATGTGGTGCTGGCGCTCTCCGGAGTGGAAGCGGTAGCCAACATGACTGGCGTGATGGTACCGCCCGTCAAAAGGACCGCCAAACGAACCATTTTCCCGGTGATGGCGGAAGTGGTCATATTAAATATCGTTTTGGCCATCGGCATGTCGGCCCTAACGCCAAATCCAGCCAACCCGGCCGGCAAATTCACACAGCCGCAGGTTCGTTTGCAGGCTGCGGTGCAGCCCTATACCAACACCCATCCGGATTGGCAGGTCAAACCCGCCGAAAAGGCCCACATGGCAAAGTTGGAACCCAATTATCAGAGACAAAACGATATTCAAAATGCCGCTCTGCGAGTGATGGCCACGGATTTTGTGGGCAAATGGTTCGGCTGGGTGTGCGGCATTATTTTTGGCCTGCTGCTTTTTTCGGCAGTCAACACCGCCATTGGTGCCATGATGAGTATTCAATACACCATGTCGCGTAGCCGGGAATTACCGGAAATTCTTCATCGTTTGAATCGCTTTGGCGTGCCGGCCATCGCCCTGATTCCCGCCGTACTGGTGCCCATCATCGTTCTTTCTCTTTTTCACAACTTAGCTACCTTGGCTGATTTATACGCAATTGGTGTGGTGGGAGCGATCACCATCAACATTGGCAGCACGGCGACGAACAAGAATCTGAAGATAAAACCATGGGAACGCGCCGGACTTTTTATCACCGGAGCGGTCATGTTGTGTGTGGAGATAACCCTGGCCGCCACCAAACGCGATGCCCTTATTTTTGTGCTCTGCGTGCTGGGTGCCGGCCTGCTGGCCCGATTTTATGCCCAACATCTGCGCAAACGCTATCAGACCCAAAGCGCACTGATTGGTGGAATCGTCTGCGGACTGCTGGCCCTGTTCCTGCTCATCAGAGGCGCGATGATCTGGCATTCGAAAACACCCTACGATGCCCTGTATTTTCTCGTTTGGGCGATCCTGCTTGGGCTGCTGGCCGCGCTAGCCATGTATCAGTGCGGGCTGGAACTGGGACGGGCCCGCGCCCGGGGGGAAATTGCCGTTCCGCCTGAGCCTACACCAGTAACACCCGCCCGCGCTACCCTTCCACCGCCCACGGCCGATGTGGACCGTCCGCGCGTCTTGGTAGCCACTACCGGTGCCCCGGCGCTGCTGGAGTTTGCGGCTAAATATGCGGCTCAGATCAATGGTTTTTTATTTGTGTTATACGTACGCCACCTGAACCTCTCGTTTGTCGCCCAGGCGCAAGGTCCCACCTTGGAAGAAGACGGGCCAGCCCGTCAAACCTTTGAGTTAGCACAGGAATTCTGCCTGCAAAAAAATATACCGATGGAAGCCATCTACGCCGTCTCGCAGGATGTGGCGTATACCATTCTCGATTTTGCCGCCACTTATGGTGTGGAAGCTGTTTTAATGGGCGTTTCCAAGCGTAGCCTGCTGGCCCGCAGCTTGCAGGGAGATATTCTCACCGCAGTCGCCAACCAGTTACCGCAGGATATAACCCTCCTGGTACATGCTTAGAGTGGCGTTAAGCCCACGTTCAAAAAAAGTAAGGTTAACCACGACTGACATGAAAGCTTCAACGACGATGAATAACCCGACCAACAACCCATTGCCGCTTACCGACACCCGCTGGATCCATCATTCCGACGCCGACATTCCCGACGCCATTCAAGGCCTGATTTTTGACTTGGACGGAACCCTGCTGGACACCATGGCGGTGCACTACCATGCCTGGCTGACGGCCCTGGCGGAAACCAATATTACGTTTACGGAATCACGATTTTACGCCTTGGCCGGCACACCAACCGAAAAAATAGCCTCGATCTTGTGTGCCGAACATGGGCACCCGGCCGCCGCCATCGCCCACGCCAAGGAACAGCATTTTCTCGCCCGCCTGCCGGAGACTAAACCCGTGCAGCCGGTCGTGGCTCTGGCCCGTCGGGAATTGGGCCGCCGCCAATTGGCCGTCGCCAGCGGTGGAGCGCGATCCGTGGTGATGCGGGAGCTGGCCCTTATCGGGATGGAGAATTTTTTCCCGGTAGTGGTTTGCGCCGATGACGTCCGTCATGGAAAACCAGCTCCGGATACATTTCTGGAAGCGGCGCGACGCATGGGGTTAATGCCGCGGCATTGCGCCGTTTATGAAGATGCCGAATTGGGATTTCAAGCGGCGCATGCGGCGGGCATGTATGCCGTCGATGTACGTCCCTGGTACGTACCACGTCGATAAAAACTCCGGCCGCACGATCACTCACGCGGCCGGAGATTATCGACCAGAGCAGGTGGCCATGGAAAAACCGCCAACTGCATCCGGCAAACCTATCCGTCTTTAAGCCCACTCAATGGGCGCTGGCGCTTTTGAGAAATGCCAGCACTTTGCGGGCCTGCTCACCGGTCAGGCCGGCCTTGAGACGCATATATTGCACAATCACACCCCATTGGGCCGGAGTATATTGCGACGGGGAACGCAACTGGTGGCACCGCATGCAATTTTCCGACCAGATCTGGGCACCAGTTTCAGTCTTGGCCGGATCTTTAATGGCTAAAGGCCAGATAGCCGCTGTTTTGGCCGTCTTTTTCGCCGCGGGCTTACTGCCGCTGCCGTTATTGGAACACCCGGCCATGAGCGCCAGGCCGGCCGTGGCCAGGCTCACCAACACAATCGTACGAATGGTAGAGATATTCTTGAACTTCATGATGTACTCCTCAAATCAAAGTAGACTTAAAGTCCTTATTCCTGCAACGAACCTTAGATGCCCACGGCAAACTGCATGAACATGGCATCACTGCCGTGCTGGTCAGGGACATTGTCAAATTCATATTCGAATTTGAGCACCGCATTGGAATGCAGCCAGTAATCCAACCCCACGCTGTAGCGCTGCTCATGCATGGCTCCGGACGTTTGCACTCCTGTGACCGGGCCATCCGTGCGGTCGTATCGGAATGCCACCATCATCTTGTCTAAATATTTAATACCGCACATGCTGGGCTGATAAGCCACGTCAATCTGGCCGCCGTTGGAATTATTCCCAAAAGCTGGAGGCGAGGTGGGATTACCGGGCAATATGCCGCCTTGGCCAACCTGCTCCCAAGTCCAGCCGCCACGGAATTTCACAAAGCCTTCGATCTTTTTATTAAAGTAATAGCTGTTGAAGTCCACCGCTTGAATCCAGGAATCACTCTTGGTCAGGGCACCGGAGTTGGTCGGACTGGCCCATTCGGCTGAATAGCCGATTTCGACGTTGGGAATCGGCAGATAGCTGATCCGACCGCCCACCGTCTTGGCGTTTTGATTGGCCGTGAAGTTGTCGTAGCTGAGTTGATTCGGCACGCCGGAGGTGCCAATAAATTCCGGCCCATTGCTGACAAAAAGAAAATAAGTCAGATATCCCAGATTATCTGGTGCTGGAATACCGCCGCGTGTCCAGATGCCAAGCTCGTTGGGTGGAAGCAAATTATCTTCCAGAGAGCCATCTACCAGCCAACGATTCCATGGTGCCGGATTGTAATTACCGACGATTCCTCCGATCGGGCTGGTAATCAGGCCGCCACCGACGGTCATGTAATCGCCAAGTTCATAGTTGATGTTGGCCGCACCAATATCCGCAGCGCTGCCACCGGCCTGACCGCTGGCGGTATAAAAGTCAAAAGCCGTGTTCACAAAGATTTTCTTATCAATGCGTACCTGAATCATCGGGCTGGAATCAGCGTAAAAAGTGGAATTGCCACCCGATTTATTTTGAAACTGAACATTCACATCTCCGGCGATCAACACTTGAATGTTGCCCGGCTCCAGCGCGGCTTCCTTCTCGCTTAGCTTCATCACCTGCCGGGAGAGCCGTTTGATCGCGCGTCTGGTAGCTCGTTCATTGATGCTCGGCGCGGCCTGCTGCACCGCTTTCATCTGTTTCTGTTGGGCCGCCATCTGCTTTTGCATGTGGGCCATCTGTTGCTGCATGGCCTGCATCTGCGATTTGAGCACGCTGTACTTTTTCTGCAACTGCTGGTAATTGGAAGAATCCGCCGCCCGGACATTGCCGACCGTCGTCGCGGCCACAGCCGCCGCCAATAGGAGGGGTAAGGTGATGCGTTTTCCCATGGGTGGTTCCTTTCTCTAGAAAATAGTGATCGACATAAGCCATTCCACAATTTTGTACTCACTACGCTCATAGGGCTATCAAAACACCAAGCCCCGCATACATGTACATCCTCCAGTGTCGGATAAAATCCGACCAATTTTATAACGCCGCAGATATTGCGGCCCAACCGACACGCACCGGAAAGAATTGTATCCAACCAGGTAACCGTGTCAAATAAAAAAAGGTGGGGGGCGAGGTCTGGTGCGTCGGCGAACTACAAACAAACAACCTCGTCCCCACACCCTACTTCAAGTACCTTGGCAGATCCTGAACGCTATCCTACCGATCCGCCGCATTTTATCAGGAGATTCGTCCCGATTGATCCGGAAAAATCTCTACGAAACCACCGTCTCGATACTCCTTGCTATTTTAATCACGGCCAACTTAAAAAAGGTGAGGGGCGGGATCTGGTGCGTCGGCGAACTACAAACATACAACCCCGTCCCTGCACCTTTACTTAAAGTACCCTTAGGTCTTTAGTTCACAGAAAACTACGCTGTCATTCTGTGCTATTCGTGCCGCAGTAGCTTTACCTGTCCGGCCACGAACAGATTCAACAAGAGTCATCATCGTATGAACAACGCATCCGCGAAATCGGATAAACTCCCAAAAACATATCGGGCTTAGGCCTTATCTGCGGTTAAAGGATTCACCTAAGGCCTGATAGGTGAAAGTCTTAGGCGGGACCATGTTGACCGCCATGCCGCAGTGCGAACCTGCCGGCAATATTAACTGCCCCCTTGGAAGTCCGCCCGGATGCTGTTACAAAATCACTGCCATGCGTTACACTATTAAGCTGGCGCTACGGGTGCTAGATCAAGACTGATTGGGCCTGCTGGTCGGCACTGATTGTTCCTGTTTTCGATCGGCCAAGCCCGCACTGGAGAATCCACCATGGCTAAAAAAAAATCCACCAGGGAGCAAGCCCGGTCTGGGGAAAAAAATCTCTCGGCTGAAAGCCATGAGCCTATGCCGCCAACGCGTTCCCCAGATGTGTCTTCTGCCCAACCCGTAGCGGCGGCGGTTCCGGCACCGACCCCAGCCGCTGCCACTGCAACGGCTGAACCGCCCCGCCATCAACCGGTGGGAATGGCCCTGGAATTTGAGAAACCAATTCTGAAGCTGGAACGGCAAATTTATGACTTAGTGGTGATGCAGGAACAACGCGGCGTGGATTACACCCCCGAAATCCAGCAGTTGCGCGAAAATTTAACTGCGCTCATCCGCAAAACCTACCAGAATCTTTCGCCGTGGGAAGTGGTGCAGGTAGCCCGGCACCCTGCCCGCCCCCAAACGCGCGACTATATCGATATGATGGTCAAGGATTTTATTGAACTCCACGGCGACCGCCGGTTTGGCGATGATTGCGCTATCGTCACCGGCACCGGCCGTATTGGCAGCCATAAGGTCATGCTCATTGGCCATCACAAAGGCCGCGACACCAAGGAAAAAATAGCTTGTCAATTCGGCTGCGCCAATCCGGAGGGCTACCGCAAAGCCCTGTTAAAAATGCAGTTTGCCGCCAAATTCGGTCTGCCCGTGGTTACGCTCATTGATACCGCCGGAGCTTACCCCGGCATCGGCTCTGAAGAGCGTGGCGTCGCGGAGGCCATCGCGGTTAATCTGCGGGAAATGTCCACCCTGCCCACCCCCGTGGTCTGCATTGTCATTGGCGAAGGTGGATCGGGTGGTGCCCTGGGCATCGGCGTGGGCGATCGCACGGCTATGCTGCAGTTTGCGTGGTATTCTGTCATTTCCCCCGAAGGCTGCAGCGGAATTTTGTGGAAAGACTCGCAAAATGCGCCAGAGGCGGCGGCCGCTCTCAAGCTTACCAGCGAAGCTCTAAAAAAGCTGGGCGTGATCGACGAAATCATCAAAGAACCGCTGGGCGGGGCCCATCGTAATCCACGCTTGGCGGCAGATGGCCTGGAACGCTATATCGACCGCACCCTGCGCGAACTTCGTGCCATACCCATGGACACTCTGCTGGAACAGCGCTACCAGCGTCTCCGATGCCTCGGAACTCAAACCATAGCGGTGGGCTAAAGCCGTTGGAACCGGTGATTGACAGGGCACGCCGCCGAAGCCTGCCCGATAAAGCCCATCGACCTGTATTTTTTGGAGTAGCCAATATCATGATGAATCATACCGCTCTGGCAGCACGCATTAAGGCCACGGCTTATCTGGAGGGTGACTTCACCCTGCGCTCCGGGAAAAAATCCAAATACTATATGGATAAATATCTGTTTGAAACGCAACCGGATATTCTTGCCGCCCTGGGCACACGGCTGGCCGCCCACCGTACCCCTGCCACCAAGCGCATCGCCGGGGCCGAGCTTGGGGGGGTCGCCCTGGCGGCTGCGGCGTCTTTGGCGGCGGGATTGCCGTTTTTTATCGTCCGTAATTCAAAAAAGGACTATGGCACATCCAAACTCCTGGAAGGCCTGCTGCTGCCGGGGGAGCACGTGCTGTTGGTAGAGGATATTGCCACCACTGGCGGTCAGGTGCTGGAGGCGGCCAAAGTCATTCAATCTGCGGGGGCAACGGTCGAAAGAATTGTCGCCGTGATCGACCGTCAGGAGGGTGCGCGCGAAAACATTCAGGCCGCCGGCTTCATCTTTGAGGCGATCCTTACGAAAGATGATCTGGGAATTTAAGCCGGCGGTACTTTAAATTAACCGGCTGGATTTCATCCGCGAGCCTCTTATGCCACAACCGCACCCGCCAACCAAACACCCCGCCGGCCGACTGGCGATGACCGCACTAAAGGTGGCTATTGCCGTCCTTGGGCTGTGGTGGGTGCTGGGGCAAATATCCTGGCACGACACCGCCGTGATTGCCAAGGGGCAAACGGTACGGCAGGCCGTGTTCCTGCGCGCCACCCGGCTGCCTGTCATCTCCCGCACCGCGCACACCGTCACCGTGCGTTTGGTCCGCCAAGAGATCAAAGTCAAGCTCCCCTCCGGTAAGATCGTCACCGCCGATGCCACCGGATATCCCATCATGTTTCCCCGGCAACTCACCTTACCGCTTAGCTACCTGGCCACAGCCGACGGCCACCCGGCAATTGAGGCCGGCCTGCATTCGCTTATTGTGCGGGCCAATGCTTGGTTGTTGTTGGGTGCTTTAATCATCGTGGGGATTCCATTTTTCCTTACCGCTTGGCGCTGGCAACTGCTGATGAGCGTCCAGGACATGCACCTCTCCTATGCCCAGTGCCTGCGACTGAATTTCGTTGGTCAGTTTTATTCCACATTTTTGCCGGGTACCACCAGTGGTGATCTGGTCAAAATCCTATACACCGCCCGGGTCACCGGCAAAACCACCCAAAGCGCCGTGACGGTTCTTTTAGACCGTGTCGTGGGCCTGATCGGTTTGGTGATGGTGGCTGGAATTGCCGCCAGCATACAACTGCTGGTAAATTCAGGATCACCTTCCGTCCCACCCCGGGCCGCTGTGAGTACCGGAAGTGACCCGGTTTTACTGCACGTAGTACTATTGACCGGCGGTCTGCTTGCAGCAACCCTGGTCGGCTGCCTTGTGTATTTCTCCGCCCGCTTGCGCCGGCGGTTGGGCATAGATTCCATTTTAAATCGCCTGCCCCTGCCTGAATTTATGAAGCATGCCGATCGCTCGTTGCTGGCTTATCGCACGCACCTGCGCCTGCTGGCCGCTACGTTTGGCTTGAGCATGGTTTCCCAAAGCGTACTGCCATTGGCTGGTTTTCTCGCCGGCCGCGCCTTTGGCATGCACGCATCCTTCGGCTGTTTCATGGCCTACATTCCACTGGCGGCCCTGGCCGCAAGCCTGCCCATTGTACCCCCGCAGGGCATTGGCGTTACCGAGGCGATTCTGCTGCACTTTTTTGTCACTCGCGGCGTGGATACCGCCAGCCAGTCCTTTGCGTTGGCCCAAGCCATCCGCTTTTTACCCATCGCCTGGAATCTTCTCGGGGCATATTGGGTGGTGCGTGGCAAATTTCATCGCCCTACACCCACCGAAGTTGAAATGATTGAATCCGAATTGCCGGTACAACCGTCTGGTTCCTGAATCCATGGGAGCCACGCTCGATGTCCCTGCTCTGGGCCTTGGCGACGCCGAAACGCTTAGCCTTGGGGCTGGGGTAAGTCACGGATAAATTCCACCAACTGCGCAGCGCTGGGGCTAATCGCGGTCCGCACATAAAATCCGCTGGTGGCCGTGCCCATGCACAAGGACTCCGCCAGGCTTAACCCCAACAACTGCCCCGAAACAAAACCCGCATTAAAATGATCGCCCGCGCCAGTGCTGATTTTGGGTTGGGCCACAAACGGTCCGGCAAACCAAGCCGTTCCTTCCGCGTTGGCTGCCGCCGCTGCCGCCCGTGGATGCACCACCACCGTACCCAACCCCAGCTTATTACGAATGGCCGCCGCCATGGCCTCAATTTCGTTCTCCGGATTCTGGTACGGCGGTAATCCCAGTGCCCCGGCCACCTGCACCGCCTCTTTGAGATTCAGGCCCAACATCACATGGATATGTTCCTGAATCTGTTGCAAAATGCGCAGCCCCGCCAGCAAATCCTGCACCGCCCGCTTTTCCGGGTCGGCCAAGTCCACAAAAAATATCTTGTGGCCGCCGCGCGGCAATTGGACGATCACCTCGCTTAGCAATCGCGCCCAGATATCATTCATATACGGCAAGTGGGTCCAGCTCACCATCCCGATCAAATCACAATTTTGCACCAACTCCGTCAGGCGCTGCCGCCCTACCCGTTGGATAATGTTATTCCAGTGAACATCCGCGGTGGGCGTTATTTTGCCCAACATCAACTTGCCGTCAAAAAATTCCAACGCATCCGTATGGCCAGGTTCGGCAATGCTGATTACCGTCGCACGGCTGGTCATGTCGCGAAACACCGGATGCAAATCAGGGTAGCCCAGGTTGCCGATGTAGGTGGTGGTCAAACCAAGCGACGCCAGAGCATTGGCCATAATGGGCCCGTTACCGCCGAGTTTCTGTTGGGTCACCACCAGCTCATAATTGGAGCTTTGGCCGGCAGCGGAAAGAATTTTGTTACCAAATTCCGTAATGGTCTTCAGACGATCATACGACGCAGCATTATGGCGCTTATCCACCACTTCAATGATTTCGTCTACGAAACCATCGAGCCCCACCACGGCCCGAATTTGCCGCATATCCTGCCGGGCCAACTTCGTACCGACCTGGATACAAATCTCGCTTCGTGATCGCTGCACCATGGGGTTCTCCAACATCAACCCGATCCTATTTCTCCATCCACCGCCAAGGTTATTGCGCTTACTCCTGCGGCTGGGGCAGATCACGGATAAATTCCACCAACTGCGCAGCGCTGGGGCTAATCGCGGTCCGCACATAAAATCCACTGGTGGCCGTGCCCATGCACAAGGACTCCGCCAAGCTTAACCCCAACAACTGCCCCGAAACAAAACCCGCATTAAAATGATCGCCCGCGCCAGTGCTGATTTTGGGTTGGGCCACAAACGGTCCGGCAAACCAAGCTGTTCCTTCCGCGTTGGCCGCCGCCGCCGCCGCCCGTGGATGCACTACCACCGTACCCAACCCCAGCTTGCTGCGGATGGCCGCCGCCATCGGCTCAATTTCTTTTTCCGGGTGCTTATACACCGGCAGGCCCAGCGCTGCCGCCACCTGCACCGCCTCCTTGAGATTCAATCCCAAAATTACATGCACATGTTCCTGCATACTCTGCAGCATGGTCAGACCGGCCCGCAAATCCTGCACCGCCCGCTTTTCCGGATCGGCTAAATCCACAAAAAGCCTCCTTTGCCCGCGCTGGGGCAACTTGATAAGTACCTCACTTAGCAATCGCGACCAGATTTCCGTCATGTGCGGCAGCATCGTCCAATTCACCATACCAATCAGATCGCTCTCTTGCACCAACCCCACAAGACGCTCCCGCCCCACACGCTGGACAATGTTATCCCAGTAAACATCCGCTGTGGGAGTCATTTTTCCAAGCAGCAGCTTACCATCCAAAAACTCCAGAGCGTCCGTGTGGCAGGCCTCCGCAATGCTGATCACCGTGGCCCGGCTGGTCATTTCGCGAAACACCGGATGCAAATCCGGATAACCCAGGTTGCCGATGTAGGTGGTGGTCAAACCAATTGACGCCAGAGCATTGGCCATAATGGGCCCGTTACCGCCGAGTTTCTGTTGGGTCACCACCAGTTCATAATTGGAGCTTTGGCCGGCGGCGGAAACGATTTTTCTGCCAAATTCCTCAATATTCTTCAAGCGTTCATACGATGCTGCATTGTGGCGTTTGTCCACCACCTCAATAATTTCATCGACGAATCCGTCAAAGCCAACCATGGCCCGGATTTGCTTTACATCCCGCTTTTCCAGTTTCGCACTGGCAGCCCGACATATTTCATTTCGTGATTGCTGGGTCATCATTTTCTCCAGATTCAACGCCATTAACCAGAACCAAAGATCGCACAGGATACCGCAGCAGTTGCTAGATTGCCAGAGTCAAGCCACGTTGTCATCCTCGAGTGCGTCGGGGATGCCAAATCGTAGTCGTTGTCCCAACTGCAACGCCTATTGCGCCGCGCGGCCATGGAGGGCACCCCCCGGCCGGAGCTGCCCGTCGCCCGGTTGCATTTGCCGCTAAACCCCGTTACGTTGGCTTTTGGTGATACTATGCGCCAAAAACCACTCCAGCACATGCTTTTCGGCCCGCAGTTTGACCGCATTGTAGAGCGTTCTATTCACTTGCGCCATCAACTGCACCGATGTCCCGAACTGGGCTATCACGAGAAACAGACCAGCTCCCTAATTACCGGCGAACTTCGGCGGTTGAAGATTCCCGTGACCAGCGGCCTTGCCGGCGGAACGGGATTGACCGGTCTCATTAACGGATGCCAAACACGATGCGTAGCGCTCCGCGCCGAAATGGACGCCTTGCCGATCCAAGAACAAACAGGTAAATCCTGGGCCAGCCGCCAGCCAGGTGTTATGCACGCTTGCGGCCACGACGGCCATATCTCCATGGTTCTGGGCGCAGCCGCGTGGTTATCCATGCACCGCTCGACGCTGCCGGGCCGTGTGAAGCTGCTCTTTCAACCCGCGGAAGAAGGCCTCAACGGAGCCTTACGTATGTGTGAATCCGGCGTTTTAGACCGACCTCATGTCGAGGCGGTTTTTGGACTCCATGGCTGGCCCGCCATGAACATCGGCCACGTCGCCACCCGCGGTGGCGTATTTCTGGCCGCCGTCGATGCCTTTGAAATACAAATTCGCGGCCGCGGCACCCACGCCGCTTATCCACATAAAGGCATCAATCCCATTGCCTGCGGAGCAGCGATCGTCGAATCTTTAGCCGCTGATGTCCGCCGCGAAATCGACCCCGCTGACACCCTTGTGCTTACCGTTGGCACATTTAATGCGGGCACGGCTCCCAATGTTGTCCCCGATGTCGCCAGCATCACCGGCACGCTTCGCACCCTTACTCCGGCCACGCGCCGCTTCGCACAGGCAGCCATGTTGCGAATTTGTAAATCAATCGGCGCTGGCCATCGCTGCCACGTACAATGTCGCTTTACATCAGGCACACCCGCCACCGTTAATTCCACCGCCGGTACGGCCTTGTTTGAGCGTACAGCCGCTCATATCCTGGGCAAAAAGAATGTGTCGATTCTGGAGCAACCGTTCCTCTGGAGCGAAGATTTTGCCTATTACCTCCAGCGCTGTGATGGTTGTTTTTTTGCGCTGGGTGTTAAACCGCCGACCCTGAAAGAATACCCCATGCTGCACAATCCGCGGTATGATTTCCCCGATGCGGCCATGGCCACCGGTATTCGTATGCTGATCGCCTTGACTTTAGCGTATTTGGGCGATGACGCAATCGGTAGAAACTTCAACGCCTCAAGCCCAGTTGCCCGTAACTTACCATTGACTCTACCACCGCTAAGGAGACTGTAACGATGCCCCAGATTTCATCCGGATTGCGCCGAATTTTCCTGACTTTCGCCGCAGGCGGCATCGGTCTCATGGCCGGTATCAGTTCCGCAGCTTCCCTCACGCCACAGCAGGTGGCGGTCATCATCAATGGCAACAACCCTAATTCCTGGAGCATCGCCAGATTTTACGCCAGAGAGCGACATATCCCCAAGATGAATTTGATTGTGCTTTCCGGCCTGCCGCATGACGCCACACAAATTCCCGTGGATCTCTACGATATTCATGTTTCCGCCGCCATCCGCCGAATTCTGCGTGAGCGGCACCTCAAAAAGACAATTCGTTGCCTGGTTACCACCTGGGGCATTCCCTTGCGCGTGGCGGGTATGGGCACTTCGCCGCAAATAACTTTGGAACTCCAACAGATTCAGCAAGGCCTGCAAAGTCAGGTCCGGCAACTCACCCTCGGTATCGCCCAACTCAATGCCCTGGCCGCCACATCTCCCGCATCAACTTTAGGGACCAAGCCCGCGCCCCCCGTCGGCGGACCACCCGTTACGCAGGCCGCCCAGTTGGCTCTCCAACACTTTGGACAGGCCTTGAACAACGCCGTTCACCGCGTCGGCTTGCTGGGGCCCATCCGTCGCCAAGCGGCTTTCGCCAAACTGCTGCCCATTCTGGCGCGTTACATTGGTCCGGGCGGAGTCAGCCAAACCATTCATATTCATGGCAGCGGTGCCGTCGCGCAAAAAGACCATCAGACACTGGCGGCTATGAAAAAGGATGTCCAAAAAGACATGCCGGCATTTATTCGCCTGAGCCAGCTCCGCTATTTGGAGAAGAATCGCCTCAAACTCCGGGAACTGCAACTGAAGCTTTTTGGCGTGGTCGGCCTCACCCGGCAACTGCTCTCCGACAGCATTTACCTCCAACAAAAACCCAATTCCACCGCTTTGGACAGCGATCTCATGACGTTGTGGTACCAGCCCGATGCCGCCATGGGCATGGAAAGCAATCCCATGTATATGCCCACCTGGACACGCCGGCTCGGCCGTCGGCAAACTCGCATCCCCTTAATGGTCAGTCGTCTGGATGGCACCTCGCCGCAAATGGTACGTAACATGATTCTTACCTCCGTGCGTGTTCAAAAGACCGGGTTGCGGGGCGTGGCTTACTTCGACGCCCGCGGCCTCCATGGCCAGGACCCCTACAGCCAGTACGATCGCTTGTTGCGCCACACCGCACTTTTTATTTTGCAAAACACCAGCATGCCCGTGGCCCTGCAAGATACACCCGCTTTCTTTCAATCGAAAAATTGCCCGGATGAAGCCATTTACTGTGGCTGGTATTCCCTGGAGCATTACCTGCCGTCCTGCCAATGGCTGCCCGGATCGGTCGCATTTCATGTCGCCAGCTTTGAACTACTCTCTCTGCACAATCCCAACTATGGCGGATGGTGTCCGCACCTGCTTAAACACGGCGTTTGCGGAACGCTGGGCGCTGTCGCCGAACCCTATCTCACCGCGTTTCCTCCACCCAACCTGTTCTTTCCGCTTTTACTCTCGGGACGCTTTACCCAAGCCCAGGTTTACTATCTGACCTGCCCGCTGGTTGATTGGCGCATCGCTTACGTAGGAGATCCCCTGTACAACCCGTTTGAACATCACCATGTGATGCGACTGCGGCGACTCTTGAAATATCCGATTTTCCGCCGCGCCTTTGAGGAATTCAAGATACCCATTCCAAAAGTCGCCACCGTTAAGGCCCCAGCGCATTAGCCCATCTTGCTTTGCAGGTCCCCCCCACCATGAGGATACGCCCATGATCAAACGCGATATTGCCCTTGGTTTCATTGGCGCAGGAAATATGGCCGAGGCCATCGCCCGCGGCATTCTTGCCGCCAATATTTATCGGGCAGAGCAAATGCTTGCGGCGGATCCCACCCCCCAACGTCGTTCTCTGTTTGCGGATCAACTTCACATTAGCGCTCTGCCTGATTCCGCAGCCGTGGCCCAACGCTGCCAAACTCTTTTGCTGGCGGTAAAACCCCAGATGATCGGCCCCGTCTTGGAACAACTTCGCCCGGCGGTCTCTCCCGATGTTTTGGTCATCAGCATTGTGGCCGCGGTATCCACCGATTTTATCCGCCGGCATTTACAGCCGTCCACCCGTGTAGTCCGCGTCATGCCCAACACTCCCATGCTGGTCGGGGCGGGTACCAGTGCCCTGGCCCCCGGCAAAAGCGCCACCGATGCCGATATGGCTCTGGCCATTAAAATCTTCGGATCCTGTGGCATGGTTCTGCAAATAAATGAATCCGCGATGAACGCGGTAACCTCTCTCTCTGGTTCTGGCCCCGCCTACGTATTCTATTTGTGTGAAGCTTTGGCTCACGCCGGGGAACAACTTGGTCTTTCCCCTGTTGACGCTCAGCTTCTGGCCCGCCAAACGATCATTGGTGCTGGGACTCTGTTGGCCAAGAGTTCTGAATCCGCCACACTCCTCCGCCAAAAAGTGACCAGCCCCGGCGGCTTTACGCAAGCGGCTATTGAAACCATGGAAGCTGCCAATTATTTTGCCCTCATCACCAGCGCTCTGCAGGCCGCAGCCAGGCGCGGCGACGAATTGGCTCAAAAATAGTGGCGGTTCCCTTAGCGTACCGATATTTCGTTTGCCGCCGACTGGTGAGGTTAAGGCGGGCGTCACCCTTTCACCCTAAAACCAAGCCGCGCTGGCCGGGAGAATCTTTTCCTCCCGCCGGTGCCCGAACCTCCAACCGGTGCTTCATCATATTGCGCTATCGCCTGCCCCCGGTCCATGACCACCGTTTTAGCATATTTGTTCCAGCCGAAGTTCAGAGTTGCCGATAATAATTCATGTTGTTTGTAATTCGCCGGGAAGCGGTTATAGTACGTTGGTCTTCGCGGGTTGCAGGGGCGGGTCTTTCAGACCAGTGTTACCCGGCAACACGCGTTTTGTTATTCGACGGGCTGTACAATGTTGCCGGGCTTCGGCACTTGAATTATTGTTGGACGATCATCGGAGACTCACCACTATGATTTTGCCGTACAATTGGAAAGAATATCTGCGCATTACCAACATCCGCGACGCTATGAATCGCAATCAGTCGGTGATCAGCATTGTCGCGGTGGTCCTTACCATCATCGCCATCGCGTATATCCTCCACTATGAACTCCATCCTCCTTATGTTACCTCTGTCAACCAGTACTTCTACGATACCGCAACCCAACAACTGAAGGTGGAACCATCGACGGCCATTCCTCCGCTGCGTGGAGCCGGCGGCAAACATACTCTGGTCCGCGCGTATGTATTTACCTGTTCGAGTTGTGACAACAAACAGATTGGCTATCTGGAAAAATATACGCCGCAGGGCAAAGCCGCGTTATTGCAACTACAAAATATGGCCAAACAGCCTGCTCCCAAGCCTGGTCCGGGCCAAGCGCCCAACACCAACACCCAGTTCAACAATCCCTTCACTCTGGAAATGGAAGCCTACAACAGTTCGCTGGTGCGTCTGCCGGCCAAAGGTTCCCCCTGGGTGTTGGCCAATAGCCCGGAGGGGCAGCGCATTATGACCCCCGCGCCCTGTGCCACCGGTGTGCTAAAGCCTTGCGTTCCGCCATCCTAAAAATTGCGACTCTTGATGGGCTAACCCGCAGGCACCCTCGAACGGTTGGGCCATCGGTCAAGCGCTATGACGACGTCCCAAGTTGACGGGCTGCGGCCAGATAGTTTTGGTAGTTGCTTTTCATTTCCGCCAGCGAATCTCCCCCGAATTTTTCCACCAGACTGCGGGCTATTTCAAACGCCACCACCGCTTCGACCACCACGCCCGCAGCCGGTACCGCGCACACATCGCTGCGTTCATAATCCGCCTTGCCGCTTTCCTTGGTGATAATGTCCACGCTGGGCATAGGCCTTTTCAACAGCGTGCTGATCGGTTTCATCGCCGCCCGCACCACCACCGGCTGTCCGTTGGTCATGCCCCCTTCCAACCCACCGGCATTATTGCTGCCACGGGTAAAGCCCAGGCAGGCGGAATCCCGCCGCGACGCATCAAAGAAAATTGGATCATGCACTTCGGAACCGGGCAGTTCGGCAACCGCAAACCCCAATCCGATTTCCACCCCTTTGATCGCCTGAATACCCATAATCTCTGCCGCCAGGCGGGAATCCAGCTTCCAATCCCAATGCACGCTGCTCCCCAAACCCAGCGGACAACCGTACACGCGTGCTTCCACAATGCCACCTAAGGTGTCACCCACCTGTTTGGCTTCCCGGATAAGCTCGATCATGGCGGTTGAAGCCGCGGTATCAGGACAATAAACCTCGCTGCAGGCACTAAGCTCCCGAATTTTCTCCAGGCCCCACGCCTCATCAACCGCCGCCCGGACTTTGCCAATTTGTCGCGTAAAACCTATGACGCTAATGCCGAACTGATGCAGCAAACTTCGCGCCACCCCCCCTACCGCCACCCGATTGGCAGTCTCGCGAGCACTGGCTCTTTCCAAGGTTTCGCGGCAGTCCGTCATCAACCATTTCACAGCACCCGCCAGGTCGGCATGGCCAGGACGCGGCTTTACCAGCGCCGGGGCTGCATCCAGACGGGAATCCAAATTTGGTATTTCCATCACCACCGGCGAACCGATGGCTTTCCCACGGCGCACGCCGGTAAGAAACGTCACCGCGTCAGTTTCGATCCGTTGACGCCCGCCACGACCATACCCCCCCTGCCGACGGCGCAATTCATGATTAATCAGTTGCGTATCCAACGGCAAACCGGAGGGCAGCCCTTCCACAATGCTGATGAGGGCAGGACCATGGGATTCGCCGGCGGTTCGATAAGTTAGAGTAGCCATAGGTTCGACATCCTAGCAAAAAACTGAATTTCTCGCCACGCCACCCAGCCATCCATGATGTTTCAGATATGTGCCTTTCCGGCTCCCCAAAAAAGCAAAACCACACACCCCGACAATCGCAGCTCTGAACCGCTAACGCCTTCTCCCATCTCCACATTACACGCGGCCATACGGTTGTGTCGGCCGGATAACGCCGAACCGTATACGGACGCATGCAATACACACGTCGGCATCCAATCAACCGCGAAAGATCAATTATTCTGCACGACCCAAGATCCGGAGCCTGGCCAAGCCGGAGGCCTCGGCAGAAGACACCCCGCCTTCAGGCATATCGGGCGAATTTCAGAATTGCGTGCAGATCAGATTTCTCTTGCTGGCAAAAGATTCCATGTACCCCAACAGAGCGCTAAATTTTCTTTCCCGCCGGGCTGGATTTTCAGCTTGCAGTGGCTAAGTCAGGCCATACTTTTATGAGCTCCCACTGGCACGGTGGGGTCATGACCGCAGGGCCCGCCACGTCATGCGTACGACGGGGTGCGACGCCTTCAGACGCGGGTGCCGTCGGGGATTTATGGCCCCCAGTCGATACCTGATAAAAAAGAATGTGAGGGGCCACAGGGCGTGACCCCTCACATGGAAACGGAGGGGGTGAGGAAGAGAGTCGAAGTTATACCAGTGAAACTTGCAGTGACAAGAATTCGCCCTTATACGCATTTCACCATCTCCCGGACCGATGCCGGAACATTTCTCGCGGCCAACGGTGCGGCTCTTTGGTGGCCAGCGCCACGGTTAAGATACACTCGCAAAGCGGATGCCAATCCTGAAAAACCAACCTCGACAGAAGTAGCGCCCAGGAGGATTTATGCCTATTGGCCGAAGAAAACGCCCCAAAAATAAAATCCAAAATTTACCGCTTCGCATGGCTCTACCCCGACCTTCACCATCCATCACCGCGTCATTTTGTCGTACCGCGTCAAAATAACCCGGCCACATTGGAAACGGCCTCCAGACAGATTTCTCGATCGATCAACAATGAGGTTCGATGCGAAGTGAACCATTAGAGCTTGGAGAGAGTACTGGCCGCCATCGGGTAAAAGCACCAGCATGAGGGAACTCAAGATGGCTCCCAGGACCGGCACCGATGCGTGCAGACACCCAAATGTTCTATGCTCGCCCGACCCAACACTCGTTCATCACAGAATTGATCTCGACGCGTCATAAGCCCGGCGCTGGTGCCGCAATATCCCTGTCGGGCCCGCATCTGGATAACAGCCCGACAGGATAGCATTTAAGCCACGGCAATGGCCCTAGTTCCATTGGCGGACTCGTTTACGCCTTCCGACGTTTTAACAGCAACAATCCCACCGCACCAATGCCCAGCAGGCTCAGCGTGGCCGGTTCTGGTGTGGTGCTGGCGCAGTTGGTGATGGTGTTATCATCCAACGTCACCGCTCCATTGCGTGCCAGGGCACTTCCATCCATGATGGTGGCACCGGTATTCATGGTGATGCTGGTAAGGGCTAGAATGTGGCCCTCCAACGCAGTGCTCGTCCCCAGTGTGGCGGAGCTGCCGACTTGCCAGAAGATGTTGCAATCCGGCGTCGCCCCGTCGCTCATCACCACCGATGAGCCTGTAGCGGTGGTCAATGTGCTGCCGATCTGAAACACAAATTGGGCGTTGGCGTTGCCCTGATCATTCAAAATCAGCTTCCCGGTCAACGCTGCCGAGGACGCAAAAAAATAGACGCCTGGAGTGAGGGTCATTCCACCGAGATCCTGGCCGGTCAAAGTTTTGGTGGGAGCCAGGCCGGCAGCCGAGTTATATGCCGTAGCCAAGTCCGTCTGGGCCTGTCCGGGAACAGCGCCCGTGGTGTAGATGAGGTACGGCGGAGTCACAGCACCAGGTGGAAAGCCGGTAATGGCGGACCCGGGGCTTACGCCTACGTTGCCGTCATTGATGACGGTGTTGCCCGTATTGGTGATGGTCGACCCCGCCAGCACGGCAAAGTTACCGGCGGTGCCCAGGGTGATAGTCGTGGCGTTGGCCTGAAGTTGCCAGCCCGCCAGCACCGGAATCGCCACAAATAACAGTGTTTTACATCTCATCGCGAAATCTCCTTATAAAACTGCCGGGCTTGCAGACGAAATATTCCACGGCCCTTGTGAACATCACGCAGCTACCAACCGTGGAGGCTTTACGCCTGAAAAACTCCCCGGCAGATTGATTATTCAATGCCAGAATAACTTGCCTCAGGCACTCAACGTCGTGCCCGGCTTCCACCCTAACAGATCATAAAGATATTTTTTTATATATCTGTATGCTCATTATTATAGTAGGCGCGCGGCGGACTAAAGTCAAAATAATCCCAGATCCCAGATCTCGGCTCGGTGAAGTTCAGGCTTGCAGCCTCTGCACATGCGCCGCCAGCAGCCGCAGCGCTTTCCACTCCACGGTCTGGGGGTTGTGTTCCGGGCGGCCCACACCGTTGAAGGTTTCGGGGTCGCACCCGTTGGCACGCCAGTAGTCATTCTCGTTGGCGGCATTAATGGCCTCGGATGCACCTTGAGGCGGCTGCGGTACCGCTGCGGAGACGGCCGGTGCCGTGGGCACAGCCGGCGTAGCAATGGGTAACGGCGATACAGGCACCCCCGCAACGTCCATCGAAACAGCAAAGACCGGCTTCTGTACCGCTAAAAAATTTCCAATGGTAATCTTGATCTGGTCCAGAATAAGATTTTTCTGCCTGGTTGGCATGGTATCGGTCATGGTTATCAACCCTTTTCTAAAAGTTACCCACTTTGACAGGCCTATCCTCACCGCGTACCCCGCCGCCGCACTTTGCGGGCGACGTACGCGATATCCCGGGCGGCCAGAGCCACACTGAGTTGTTACTGCAAAGCCTGTGCCGTGGAAAGGCACGGAGGCGATTTGCGGCTTGTATCTGGTGCGTGCTCGTGCGTAATGGCTTGTATTTGGCTCACACGATGCGGCCTATAATAATACCCATGGGAAAAAACTCCGCCCGTTTTCACTCTGGACGGCGCGACCAGCCCGACACAATGGGGCTGACAAAATGGCGTGATCAAGACAATTTGGCCGGTTTCATAAACCATCGCCACAGCATACGGCAGCGATAGCCACGCATGACCAAAGTATCAGGGCCGCCGACACCATGGCGACCAATGCCACCATCAGCATAGATCCCCATCGATGGCCGTAAGCCCAATGCCCAACACTGCCCAGCACCATCAAGCCAATGCCCATCAATAAATAGCGTGTCCACATCATAGGGCAGGCTCTCCGTGTAGCAGATTCTCGTTACCTCATTGGTTCCATGCGGCAGGCGCATCGGCCCCATTTCCGTGCCCGCACGGGCCTTCATCGAGTGCGAAAGGTGATCTTTAAATCAAGTTCGTGCCATCCCCAAGGGAGTGGGGCGAGCGGACCACGTTTTATTCTTTGGGAGCGTTGGAATACGCTTTTCCGGCAGGGCGGCGCAAGCTGAAAATCATGGAGGTAGCAAACCCGGCCAGAAATAGCAAAAACAGCAGGTCCGAGACTTCTGTAGCACTACTCACGATTCCAGAGAAGCTAAAAAATAAACCCGCAAGATTTAACATAAGTCACATCCATTTTTACACGTGCACGATACCGTTTCCGGCAGGTCTGGCCAAACAGGCCGCGCCAGGCGACTGCATTAACCGGGGCACCAGGCCGCGGCACCATAATCTCCCGATCCACACCTCTAAAGGCACTACGTGCGGCCCGCGTGCCCCGCCGCCCCACTTACGGGCGGGGCACGCGGTACATCCGCCTGACACCTCCGCTATCAATAAAGCAAAGCCTGTGCCTTGACGAACCAGGGCGCTGGCCTGCGGAGCGTATTTGGTGCGTGGCAGTGCGTAAAGACTTGTGTTTGGCTTACGCGGCGCGGCCCATAATAATGTCAACGGAAAAGGCGCGGACCGTTTTGCCGTTTGCCACCTTGCAAAACCCGACAAAATGGGTCCGACGAAATGTCGTCACCACGACATTTTGTCCGAGTGCGGATCCGTACTACCCATTCTCAATCACCACCAACGCTGATTCCCGCCACCCCCACCCAATGGCATACCGCTTGCATATCGTTATGGCGCGGCCACCGCGGGCAAGACGAGGCGGACGGGGATCTTCACATCCCCTCACCCAGCCATCACGCTTCTGGCGATGTTCGCAGCAGCCAACCACGGCGAAATCTTTTACCTTCAAGGAGTACTACCATGCCCAGGACAAAACAACCGTCGCTTCACCCCGGTCACCACAGTGGCCCGCAAACCCAGGACGACCCCATGGGGCCTCAATCCGCCCAGCGCCGTGGATCCGCTGCAGAGCAGCCGGATCGACAAAAAGGCAACGCCAACGAAATGCGTCCTGGCCATCAGACCAAACCCGGTCAGACGGATCCCGACAATCGCGACCAGCGCAAGCCGGGCCAATCCCACGAAAAAGATCGCGGGGCCGGCACCACCACGCCTGGCCACGCGGTGGAATCACCAGGCATGACTCGCGATCGCAAGCCCTACACCCGCCGCAAAGACGCCGGCAGAGAGGATCCATTCCTGGAACGTGAGCCTCAACAAGCCGAGTCCCAAGCCGATGATGAAGAGGAGAAAGAAGAAGCGGCCATGAAAGCGCCTTTCCAGGAGTCCCCGAAAGATGACTGGGAGAGTCGGGTGCGGGCCACCAAACGGGCCCGTGCCATGCGCCCCCCGGCGCAGTAACCGTGACCAGTGGCCACATACCAGCGCCGCCCACGTCCACCAATATGTTTTTTTATCACCGTAAATGTACAGGTACTTCGTTGAAATGTGCGGCTATACTCTACGCGGAGATTAACGGGACATTTTTGAAGGTCTGGAATCGCGGCGTCATCAGCGTATGGAGGGTGTTGCGGTGAGTCGTGGGCAGTTCATCAAGGCACCGATCGATGGTTTGACGAAAT
>JAJYZF010000076.1 GCA_021800165.1 Planctomycetota bacterium
AGTGTTATGACATCGGCCGGATTGAAAATATCCATTTCTGGCCCTTCTGGGCGAATGGAAACTCGCGGCTGTGGAAATGGGTCAATCAACATGGCACGGGCATTCGCATCACCCGCAGCGACTGGGAATATGTATTCAACACCTTTGTGCTGGGATACAACATCGGCTATCACTTCGCACAGAGTCCGCACGGAGCCTGCAATGGAAATTTCGTCGGTCTCGGCTCGGACGCGAGCGGGCAAGCCGCCGTTCCTGCGGGAACTCGATGCGCTCGGGCAGAACTACGTAGCCGAAGTGCCGGCCAGCTTCCATGTCTGGACCCGGCGGCCAGACGTGCGGTATCGCGATCTCCCGGGACATGGGGGGCGTCCACGCCACCTGCCGCGTTTGAAGTCCCAGAACAACCCGACGGTGGAGGTGCGTCACGTCGCGACCTATTCGCCGCTGTTCCGCCGCGGAGATTGGCAGAACTACCGCGTCAAAGACGGAACCAAGGGCCCGATGGTCTGGAAGGTCAAACGCCTCCAGGTCTGGTTCCAGGATGCCAATGGCCTGCCCGCCGCACCGCATCACCTGCTGGCGGCCATCAACGTCCTGAATTCCGAAGAAGTTAAATACTTCCTGAGCAATGCCCCGGAAGATACGCCGGTGGAAACGCTGCTGCTGGTGGCCTTTTCCCGCTGGAAGATCGAACGCATGTTCGAGGATGGCAAGGGCGAACTGGGGCTGGACCATTTTGAAGTCCGCCGATACCTGTCGATCCAACGCCATCTGATCCTCACGTGCGTGAGTTACCTGTTCCTGGCCGAGTTCCACCAACAACATCGGGAAAAAAAATCCGGAATTGACGCTCTGCCAAATCCGCACCGCCCTGGCCAATCTGACTCCCCTGTGGCGTCGTGGCGGACGTTGTTCGAGAGCTTTGGCCGAGTCGATCCAGAAGCGGTTGCTTCTCACCCAACAACGCGCCGCCAAAGCCCGAACCTGCCACCGCAAGCGAACCCTGCGTCGGTTGCGGGCGATCGGCCTGTTTTTGAAAGACCTACGCATGTGCAATTGGCCTCTTCCGTAGCGTTGTAGTAGTAGTTTCATCCGATCTATAGATTCCGCCGAACCACACCAAGCAGGTGGCCGCCAAGGGCGTCGATAACCGGCACCTCTCCCGTTGGCTCACGATACAATTGGCGTTGTACATCGGCCTGGGTCATTTGCGGAAGCAGGCAGTTCACGGGTGTTACAACATCAGCCGCCGCCCCGGTATCCAGAACACGGGCCAATGGGTGGCAAGCAATCACGGCGGGAAGAAGAATACGACCGACAAAAATGCCCTTTTCATCTATTACATACAGAATTTTCGGAGCATGATTGGAATCAAGAAACCGCTCCATAATCGCCCGGTAATTTGTAGATATTGAAATGATCTCAATATTCTGATGGATGCGAGCTTTGTAGGATATCTGTATGTTTTTGAACGGCATTATTATGGCCGGGCGAATGGTATTTATAGGTCCGGAGTAAAGCGAACGCCGATCCAGCAAGCGTGCCGTTATCGCCGCACCCGCCACTGCGACCAAAATGGGCACGAAAATATCCAGCGTATGATGCGTAAGCTCAAGCAGTAGAACAATTGAGGAAACAGGGGCTTGCGTAGTTGCGGCCAATACCGCGCCGGCACCAATGACGGCATAACTTCCCGGAGTTGCACCCGGCCAGAAAAAAGACCAGAGACGGCCGAAAAATCCACCCAGTACGGCACCGATGGTGATGCTGGGTGTAAAAAGACCGCCCGGCGCTCCGCTACCCAGGCAACCGGATGTTGCCAATGGTTTGAGAAAAATCATGGCCAGTAGCAGGGGCAGGCTGAGTTGATTGGTGAAAGTCAATTGGGTGACATCCTTACCGTTGCCCAATAACTGCGGAAATGGAATCGCAAAACAACCCAGAAGAGTGAACATGAGCACCGGCATCATCAGCGTCCATCCGCGCTGCGGTTTTTTGGCATCCGCCAAAATAATCAAACGCACAAATAATACCGAGACAACACCGGCAAGAGGGCCAAAGGCCAGCGCCCAGACCAGTTGTCCGACTGTAAGAGTGTAATTGGGCACCAGATAGGTGGCATGGTTAGGCAGCGTCAACCAGGAAACTCCGGTGGCCACGAATGAGGCGGTAAGCGCGGGGAGAATCAGCGGCAAAGCCAGAGTTCCAAGCAATACTTCAAGCGCAAACAGGGCACCCCCGAGGGGCACATTATAGACAGCTCCCATACCCGCACCAGCTCCACACGCGACTAAAAATCGTCTTTCCGCTGGTTCCAATTTAGCCCAACCGGAAAGTACGCTGGCAACAGCAGCGCCCACTTGCTTGGGCGCCCCTTCCCGCCCGAGAGAGGCTCCCATGCCAACGATGGTCATAGATAGTGCGGCGTCGATAATAGTGCGAATGAAGGGCAAGCGGCCGGACCTGAACCAGATGGCTTTGGGGGCGTCACTATCCTTTCCCGGCCAATAGTGCTTCAGCAGCCAAATCACAACAGTTGCCAGCAGGCCCGCGACCGCCATAATCCATACATGCCGCCAAGGAGATACAAGTTCAGCCGCATGCTGAAAATCACCCGAACTATAGGAATAAGACCAATGCTGCACCACCGCCAGCAGTGCCATCAGCAGAGACGCCCCCAGTCCGGCACCAATACCGGTGATCACGACCAGCAGCCAGAATCGAGGAGAGAAATTCAGCGCCGTGTAACCTGACGAATCATTGGGCTGTATGAATGGCATTGCTTTCATGGATATTGCTCACATACCGGCGAGGCGACGCATTAGCGGTTTTTTGACGGTATCCAACACGAACATCATGGCGAGGGTGGCGGCCAATAATCCCAGCACCATCATGATGGGTACGGGCACCATCAAAATTCCAAAGACCGCCATTGTGGATACCACCACCACATCTCCGGCGGTGGCCCAGATCAGCAATGTTCCCGGCCGGGATTTCCAGAAGGAGCGGCTTTCACGCACCAGATATACCGTGGCCAATCCGCTGAATACCATGGCCAGAAAGACCAGCGTTTGCGTGGCCGGCAACTTCAGGAAATGCCGGCCGACATAGAACACCGCGAAGCAATATAAGAGCCAGGAGACCGCTATCACGGCGGAGGACCCCATCACGATGCGAATGTTCCAGCGGTCCGGATGCTTTGAAGGCGTAACGCGATCACCGGCCAGGGACATGGTGACAAAATCATTGGCGAACAACAACAGCAAAATCAACCGGGGCGTGGTTACAAGAGAACCGGTGATCAGCAAGCCCAGACTCAGAAACAATGCCACCTGAATGGTCTTGGTGACCTTATTGGTGGTGTACGTAAGCATGCGCCGGTACACCTTGCGGCCAATGTTGACCGAGTCCGTCAGGTGAGAAATTCCCGGTTTGGTAAGCACCAGGCTGGCGGCGGAGCGGGCGACATCGGTGGCATTGGATACGGCGATTCCGACTTCCGCCTGCTTAAGCGCCGGGGCGTCATTGACGCCATCACCGGTCATTCCGGTGATAATATGCCGGCTCTGAAGCTGGCGGACCAGCGCAATTTTGTCCTCCGGAAAAACGCCGGCAAATACATCAGCGTCAAGTTGCCCCTTTTCAATGGCGGAACGATCCGCGGACTTGCTTCCAATACCCAGTTGCGCGGAGATGGCCTGGGCAGTGGTTTGGCCGTCCCCCGTAACCATTCGCACGCGGATGCCCAAAGATTGAAGCTTGGCAATCGTATCGTGCGATTCCGGACGCGGTGGATCGCGCAGGGACAGCAAGCCGATCATTTTCAATTCACCATCAGTCTGTGCGGCCACGCCCATCACGCGGTTGCCCTGCGCCGCCAGAGCGTCCGCCTGTTTCAGGCTATCCCCGGCGTTTTTGCACAAGGCGACCAATGTGGCCGGTGCGCCTTTCATCGCGCGGGCCTTTTTGCCATCCATCTCCAGTTCGGCTTCGGCGCGTTTGGTGGAGGGATCAAAGGGGATTAACTTGGAGCGCTTCCAATGGAATGCCGCAACGGGATTCTCCTGATATTTTTTAAGAATGGCCATATCAATGGGATCCTGGGTGCCGGCATCACACGTCTGCGCGGCAAACGCCAGAACGTCCGGTTCGGCGGCACCATTGAGTCCTTGAACTTTTTCCAGAGCCAGTTCGTTGAGCGTTAGCGTGCCGGTTTTATCACAACAGAGTTCCTGCATGCCCGACAATTCCTGGATGGCTGACAGGCGTGTCACCAGCACATTGTTGTCCGCCATTTCCAGTGAAGCGGTGGCTTGTGCCAGCGTAAAAGTGGCCGGAAGCGCCACTGGCACGGAAGCCACCAATAGGATCAAGGCGAAAGGCAGTATAACGGACCAGGCCATGCCCATGGAAAAGGCGTATATCAAAACGATAACCACCAGTGTGACATCCATCATCAGAAGATATTTGACGATGGAAAAAATAATCTGTTCCATGTGGCCGACGGTTTTGGCTCCGCGCACCAGTTCCGCAGTTTTGCCAAACATGCTTTTGGCACCGGTAGCGGTGACTTCCGCGGCGGCCTCGCCGCGTTTAACCACCGAGCCGGAACGGGCATCGCCCCCCGTAGCAAGCTCAACCGGCGCGGATTCTCCGGTCAACGCCGACTGATCAACTTGTATATCCCCTTGGACGAGCCGGGCATCAGCGGGAACCATGTCGCCCATGCGGAGATAAATACAATCACCGGGCACCAAATCGCGGGCGGGTATTGGCAGCCATTTGCCATCACGCATGACGCGGGCGTTAATTTCCAGTCGGTGACGAAGAATTTCCAAAGCGGCCTGGGCCTTGCCTTCTTCCACGAATCCCAGAACCGCATTGCCGACCAGCAGCAAGGCGATAATGATGGCTTCCATCGGCTTGCCCATGGCAATTTCCAAGGCGAACGTGACTTCGAGCATCCATGGAACAGGCGCCCAGAACTTTAACAGAAACCGGCGAAGGGGATGCGATTTTTGTTCCGGGATGGAATTGGGGCCGAACTTTTTCAGCCGTTCGGCGGCCTCCTGTGCGGAAAGCCCTTTGGCGGCGGCGACTGTGGGAATGGCGGCGAGATTCGGTGTGGAAGTTAAGCTCATAGATAGTATTCCCCGTATTTATAAAACCCGGGCGGACTTATGGGCGGTGTCCCTGGATGGATTTCCATCCAGGGACGGCAGACCTTGCCCGGCGCGATGAGCGACGGCACGGTGGTCGTGGTTTCAATGTGTTCCTTGCCGAGAGACCTTTGTCGGCTTCCGGGGAAATCATTTCACCCTCGCTTCCGGCCACTTCCAGTTTCGAACCTCGGGCAGGTCCTGGCCGTGCTGGTCGATGTAGCGCCTGTGCTCGATGAGTTTGTCCCGCACCATCTGCTTGAGATAGGCCGCTTTTGCGCCCAGGTGCGGCAGGCGATCCACCACATCCTGCACGAGGTGAAAACGGTCCATGTCATTGAGCACGGTCATGTCGAAGGGCGTGGTGATGGTTCCTTTTTCCTTGTATCCGCGGACGTGCAGGTTGTGGTGATTGGTGCGGCGATAGGTCAGCCGGTGTATCAGCCACGGGTAGCCGTGAAAAGCAAAGATGATGGGCTTGTCTTTTGTAAAAAGCGAATCGAAGTCGGCGTCGCTTAGCCCGTGCGGATGCTCGCTGCCGGGTTGGAGCTTCATCAGGTCCACGACGTTGATCACACGGATTTTGATATCGGGCAGTTGCTGCCGCAGAATGGAAACGGCGGCCAGAATCTCCAGTGTGGGCACGTCGCCGGCGCAGCCCAGCACAACATCCGGATCCAGGCCCTTGTCATTGCTGGCCCATGTCCAGATGCCGATACCTTCCTCGCAATGTACGGCGGCGGCTTCTACCGACAACCACTGCGGCGCCGGGTGTTTTCCGGCCACGATCACATTGACATACTGCCGGCTGCGCAGGCAGTGATCCATGACGGAAAGCAGACAGTTGGCGTCCGGCGGCAGGTAAACCCGCACGATCTCGGATTTTTTGTTGACCACGTGATCGAGAAAGCCGGGGTCCTGGTGCGTAAAACCGTTGTGGTCCTGGCGCCACACATGCGAGGAGAGCAGATAATTCAGCGAGGAGATGTCCAGCCGCCAAGGCAAGTCCCGCGTGACTTCCAGCCACTTGGCGTGCTGATTGAACATGGAATCGACGATGTGGATGAAGGCTTCGTAGCAGTTGAATACGCCGTGCCGCCCGGTAAGAAGGTATCCTTCCAGCCATCCCTGGCACTGGTGCTCGCTGAGCATGGAATCCAGCACACCGCCCGCCGGCGCGAGAAATTCATCGTTGGCCAGGGTCCGGGCTTCCCATTGGCGATGGGTCACGCCGAACACCGCTCCCAAGCCGTTTGAGAGCGTCTCATCGGGACCGAATACACGGAAATTCCGCGGCTTGTGATTCAGCTTGGCCACATCGCGCAGAAAAGGCCCGAGAACATGCGTATCGCCGATGCCGCCCAGGCCTGGCGCGGGTACGCGCACGGCATAGTCGCGAAAATCCGGCATCCGCAGGTCCCGCCGCAGAATCCCGCCGTTGGCGTGGGGATTCGCGCCCATGCGCCGCTGGCCCGTGGGGGCAAGTTCCGCCAATTCCGGTTGCAGGCGGCCATTCTCATCAAAGAGTTCCTCGGAATGATAGCTTTTCATCCAGCTTTCGAGTTGTCGGAGATGCTCCGGATTTTTCGCCGGGTCGGAGAGCGGAACCTGGTGTGCCCGGAAGGTCCCCTCAACTTGCAGGCCATCGACTATTTTGGGTCCGGTCCAGCCTTTGGGTGAATTCAGGACGATCATGGGCCAGCGCGGGCGCATGGTGTTGCCATGGGTGCGCGCCTCCTGTTGGATTTGTTTAATTCGCTCCACCACCGTATCGAGCGTGGCGGCCATAGCCTCATGCATGAGCGCCGGTTCGTGCCCTTCGACGAAGAAGGGGGTCCAGCCGTAGCCGCGAAGCAACTGGTCCAATTCCTCAGGCTCGATGCGGGCGAGAATAGTGGGATTGGAAATCTTGTAGCCGTTGAGGTGCAGGATCGGCAGCACGGCGCCGTCGGTTTTAGGGTTGAGAAACTTATTGGAATGCCAGCTTGTGGCCAGGGGCCCGGTTTCCGCTTCGCCATCGCCGACTACGCAGGCGGCGACGAGATCCGGATTATCGAACACCGCGCCGAAAGCGTGGCTGATCGAATACCCCAGTTCGCCGCCCTCGTGGATGGAGCCCGGCGTCTCCGGCGCGGCATGACTGGGAATTCCACCGGGGAAGGAGAACTGTTTGAAGAGTTTTTTCAAACCGGCCTCATCCTGACTGACATTCGGATACACTTCGCTGTAGGTTCCCTCAAGATAGACATGGGCGACCACCGCCGGACCGCCGTGCCCCGGACCAGAGAGGTAAATCATATCAAGGTCATATTTTTTGATGACGCGGTTGAGGTGCGTGTAGATGAAGTTTTGTCCCGGTGTGGTGCCCCAGTGTCCCAGCAGCAGCGGCTTGATATGGGCGAGGGTCAGAGGCTTTTTCAGCAGCGGGTTATCATAAAGATAAATCTGGCCGACCGAGAGATAGTTGGCAGCCCGCCAGTAGGCATCCATTTTGGCGAGCATTTCCGGGGCGAGGGTGTTGGTTTTCATGATTTAATTCCTTTATATAAATATTTTATCTTATCTCTTCCGGCCGCTTTTCCATGTGGCCGCCAAACTCGAACCGCATGGCCGACAACAGCCGATCGGCGAATTCCGCCGCACCGCGCGAACTGAACCGTTCATACAACGCCGCGCTAAGCACCGGAACTGGAACCGACTCATCAATCGCCGCCGTAATCGTCCAACGGCCCTCGCCGGAATCCGACACCCGCCCCGCGGCGCGCTGCACTTGGGCGCTGGCGTTACCCATTGCGATGGAAAGCCCGCTATGGGCGAACCTCAGCACATCATTGGGCATATCGCCCATGGTGGCGATGCGGGAAACCGGAATGTTGAATTCCTGCGATAAGCGCCGAACCACCCCGCCTTTGTTGGCGTCCGGGTGCGTGACATCCAGATAATACGGCTGCGATCGCGCCGCCGAAACATGGTCTCCAAACTGCTCCCGCGCATCAGCCTCGGCGCAGGCCACCTCATCCAGATCATCGCTTACGCCGACAATTTTAACGACATTGTCCAGCAAACCGTCAAAATTCTTGACCACCTTGGGTTGGAATTTCACCGTCCAGCTTTCTCTGTCCACATGCGGGCCATATTCCGATAGCGCGTACCAATCATTTCCACGGTACACCCAAACATCAAGCCGATGGCTGGTGCTGGTTTTCACAATCTGTCCCGTCACATCCGCGGGAAGAACCTTCTGATCCATGATGGATAAATCCGGCTTTACAAAAAGCCCGCCATTAAAGGCGGATAGGGGCGTTGTAATAGCCAGGGGCTTAATGAGCATCTCCATACCGCGCGGCGGACGCCCGCTGGTGATGGCGAATTCGATGCCGGCTTTTTTCAAGGCGGCCACCGCGGCGATGGCCCGTGGCGTGAGGATTTTATCTTTCGTCACCAGTGTGCCGTCCACATCGGAAAGCAGTAATTTCACCGGTTCTGTTTGGGAAGGGTTCGACATTTGCATGGCATTTCATTTATTTTAATGATTTCATTGCTCCGCCAACTCCGTGGGGCGTATTCCGGCATCCGGCAAGTAGATACTCCGTTATGCCGCGGTTGTCAGCGGCGTCACTGCTAACTTGAGGCGGCCTCATCCCGGTTTAACCGCATGCGATTCCGTTCGTGCCGCCGTCCGTGCCAGTATCCGCCGGGCCTGTTCAACTTCGTTATCCGTGCCATGAGCGAGCACCAAAAACTTGCTCATCTTGATATCGGTCTCATATTGCAGAACACTGTTTTTGGGAATGCCAAGGCTGTAGAACGCTGCGCCCAAAGCGGTGAGGCCGCCAACAATGACTGCTCCCTCAATGGCACCAAATAACCATCCCGCCAAGGGCCCAAGTACGAACAACGGTCCGATACCCGGCACCATAAACATGGCGGAGCCAAACAACAGCCCCATAAGCCCACCCCAAAAAGCTCCATATTTGCCCCAGAAAACCGCCCGTTCCGGCGCGTTGTAATAGCCCACCACATGCTGCTCGTTTTCCATGCCTTTGCCAAGGATGGAAAGCTTTTTCATATCAAAGCCGGCCTTCTGAAGTTCCTTGACCGCATCCTCCGCGCCTTCATGACTGTCATAGGTTGCCACAATAAGATTATCGATTGACATACGTCACTCCTTAAAAAAGAGAACAACAATTTGCCTCTTCATTATAGTCACCGTTCACGCTGACCCAGCAGGTAGCCGACCTGCTGGCCCAAGTGGCTCGGTTGTCCAAGAACTCATCGAACTCCTCCAAGCCACCTTCCAGTGATATTGTCAAACCATCCCCACCGCCCTGCCTCCGGGAGAGAGGCGGTCCGTCGGGGCCAGAAGGGCCACGAGCGCCACGAGCGCGAGCCTTTCGCTCCCGCACAGATCGACCGGGTGGTGGATTACAAAATGAAGCGCTGCCCGGACTGTGGCGGGGTGGTTCGCTCGATGGACCTGCCACCACGCAAGCTCCAGCAGGTGGAGATTCCGGAAGTTCCGGTGGAAGTTGTGGAGCATCGTAGCCATGGTTACTTCTGCTCATCCCGGCGCGCCGGGAGCGGAATCCCACTTGGCCTTGCAGAAGAGGCTGCCGAGGGAGGATATTTTGAACGTGGATGAAAGCGGGCATAAAGAAAATGGACGACGCCTTTGGACTTGGGGCTTTCGGGCTGCATCCTTCACCTGCTTCAAGATTGATCCGTCACGGGATTCCCAAGTTCTCCAGGCCATGCTGGGCAAGGATTTTGCCGGGATACTGGGCTGTGATTACTTCTCGGCCTATCACAAATACCGGAAAGATTCCGGCGTGTTCCTGCAATTCTGCTTGGCGCATTTGATCCGGGATGTGAAGTTCCTCGCCACGCTGCCGGAGGCGGCAACCGTCGCCTACAGCCAGCGGTTGTTGGAAGCATTGCGGCAGCTATTCAACATTCTCCATCAGCGGGAAATGATGGAGGATATGGTGTTCCAGCAAGCCTTGGTGGAAGCACGCGATCATCTGGTGGCGGCGGGCTTGAACGCTCCGGAACACAAGCCGGCCCAGAACATGGCGGAACGCTTCCGCCACAACAGGGACTCTTATTTTCGATTTATCACCACACCGGGCCTTGAGCCAACGAATAATCTGGCCGAGCAGGCGATCCGCTTTGTGGTGCTGGATCACCATGTTACGCAGGGCACGCGTGGCCTGCCCGGACGCCAATGGTGTCAGCGCATCTGGACCGCCGCGGCCACCTGCCAGTAACAAGGCCGGTCTTTATATGCTTACCTTTGTGCCGCGCTCGACGCCCACTTTACCAATCGACCCATCCCCTCATTGATGCCCGCAGGGCCGTGAATGGTTACGGATCAAGCGTCATGCCTTGATACAGATTATTCACAATGGGATTGGTTCCCGCCGGTGGCGTGGACCAGTCGGCATTCAGTACGGTTACGTTCCCGTAGGAGTCATATACATACCGCTGGGTAACGCCCCACGTTTGAGTCGTGGAGTCATAGCCCACAATGGATGTGGTATCCCAGTTGGCGTCCTGCTGGAAATAGATGCGGCTGTTCGGCTGGATTACGCCGGCGGAATAGGTGTCTTGCAGAACCGCGGCGTTGACGTAGGCGGCAGACCAGACGGTTTGGCTGGTGACATCGCTGTTGGCGGTGCCGCCGGTGCGGGTTTCGATGGCCTGCCAATTGCTGTTGTAGTCGGTGCACCCCGGCCCGCCGGCGCGGCGGTTTCCAGCCTCCGTTAATTCGCCAAGTCTGTTTTTATCAAGCAGTACCAATGCTTGCCCCTTCGATTCGGCTACACGATCTGCACCCGGACCTCGCTGCAGCGGGCCAAATCACGATCTCCGGTTAGAATAAGGTCCGCCTGCAAATCAATTGCGGTCGCCACATGAATCGCGTCGGGCGTCTTAAGACCATACCGGACGCGTAGATCCGTGGCCCTTTCGATCACCGACGCCGCGATCTCCACCACCGTCAGCGAGCGGCGGACGAAGAACTCATCATAGCAAGCCAGCAATTCCACCTGCTGTTCTCGCAAGGGAAAAACCCGGCATTCCAGCCGGGACAGGCGCGAAGTCAATATTGCCCCGCCGGAGGCATTCTCGGCCTCGGCCCGGGCAATCCATGCGATCACCGCCTGGCGTACAGAATCGACACCCTCAACCCCATAAATGATTGCACTGGCGTCCAGATAAAGCCTCATGCCTCGCTCTCCCAGACGGCTCGCTCCTGGTGAAGCCGCCGGTCAATTTCCTCCCGGGTGCGCGTGCCGGGGGCAAGCCCGCGAAGAAACTCAACGAGGTGCTGACCATCTCCGCCGGTGGTGTGAACCGGGCGCAGGATAACCTCCACTTCGGCCTGCAGGTCAGCCACCGGCTCGTCCAATTCCACACTCCTGGGGCCGGTTAGCCGACCGGTGATAACGATGGCATTTTGCATACTTTAGTCCCCTCTGTTTCAGCCCGCGCATTATACCACAATCCGACGTAAACTTCGTGAGTTGAAATTTCCGCAATCCCACCTCACCGAGCCTTCGACTTGACCGTCCCAGCTCCCGCTGCGACGGCCACGACAATGAACCGCTAAGACGCCAAGAGCGCCAAAGCCGTCGCGCGGAAATCGGCGTGGTTTACGTTCCGAGATTGTTTCAGCAGGTGCTACCATTCGGCCATTTCCATTGGGTATCTACTTTCAACTCTCTCCAGACTACTTTCTCGCAGCCGCCCTCTACAATTCGCCGGGCTGGTACAGGCTTTCATCGGGAAGCATTTTACCAGCCTTCCTGCGGCATTGACTATCTCCAAGTGGCCTCCTTGGGCCGATTCGGATAGGGAATGGGCTGTCTTGACAAGTAAAGTCCTCCACCGTGTTGCACAAAACGGTTAAAGACCCGTGCGTCGCCCCGCAGATAAGCCGAGGCAATATCCGTGTCGAGAAGAAAACTCACCGATTTGGCTCCTGCCGATCATCCCGGCGGTTTGCGTATACTTCGCGCATGAATGGCTCAAGGTCTTCCGCATCCTCACGCCAACTGCCAAACGCCTTTCGCAGTCCCTCGCCGGGTGGCATCGCTGGCCGGAGCACTACCGACACAGCCTGTCCTTCCGGAATCCCCGAATCGCGTTCCAACTCAATGATTTTTCCGTGGACAATACCTTTGACGGTTATGGTTCCTGTCGTCATGGTTGAACCTCGCAAAGAAGCACCCAGAGAAACTCTATTTCGGGCGCAAACAATTATACCCAATGAAGCGTCGTTTTGCGCCCCGTTTCCGCGCTGACAGCCCTTGTTTCGTTTCCCGGAAACTTATTTATCTTTGCTCCATGCCAGCTTTTCCTTTCGCTATCTTTTTCCCGGCAGGAGCAGTAGAAGTTGGCAATGGGTCCCAACCGCCAGTTGTTTTGTCGTAGCGATATTTTTTCCCGCCATACTCAAGTGTGTCTCCTAACAAATGGCCGCCCCGCACCCAGCGACCATTTAAAAGCATATGTGGCCCTCCATGGGAACCTCCCTCTATCAGAAAGCGCCCTTTCAGCCCCACATCGATCCAGACGTGTGAAGGAGAACCGGTTAAAAGCGAAGCCAAGGGGACGCCAAACTTATCATCGAGCTTATATACGAATGAGAAATTGTCGCTCTTCGCGCCGTGTACAATGTCAATCTCACGCAAGTTGCCGGTCCGCGAATCCGTGATAACCCTGCATACCACGGGGGTTCCTCCGTGGCGAACGGGAATGTAATACGTGCCGGGGGCCAATTTGCCGACAGGGAGAAAGTTCAGCCGCCATAGCTCGTCTACCAGGCAGTGGTAGCGCGGCCGCCGATAGACATGACTCGCCAAGAGAAACCCCGCAGCCAATCCAGCCATGAGCACCACGGCTGTACGCCATATTGCACCGAAGCGTGAATATGCTTGTTTCATCTTTTTTTCCAGAGGGCCTTCTTGTGCCAAATGGTGCCGGTATTATGGGGGCTGCCGCTTCGGCATGAGGGCGGGAATCGCTGGGTTCATCACTATTTCATTGCATTCAGGACCGCCTGATGCTCCTGAGGCGTCAAAGGCTGTCCGTTGCTTAACTTCCTCAATCCCGTATACAATGGATCCTTCTGGGGATTCACGTTGTTACACATATCGGTCTGCTCACGAAGATTTGCCAGTCCAGCGGCTTTCGGAAGGTTGGAAAGCGCCGCCGCCCCCTCCAAAAACTCGCTCCCCGGCACCACGTACGGCACCGCCTGCGCAGGGGCGGATGACCAGATCGGCCAAGTGAATGGATTCCACCACACCCACAGTCCACTCGGATCCACATTCCCCACCGGATTGCTCATCACGAACTGATACGTGTTGGCGCCGTTGATGTAACCGGCGGGGTCCTGGCTGGTCCAAGTGCCGAGCGACGGCGAATAATTGCGGTAGCGGAAGAGATACAGGCCGGTGGATTGCGTGCGCACGCGGAGCCGCGGAGATTGATCGGTCGAGGAACTCATTTATTTCCCCCTGCCTTCCGGGTCTGTGGCGCCGCTACAAGCTTCTTGAGCGCCTGCTTCGCCGGGGCATAACCAGCCGCCGCCGCCTTGCGGTACCAAGTCATCGCTTTCTGATAGTTCCGTGGAACGCCCAAGCCATGCTCGTAAAGCCAGCCAATACCATACATCGCCATAGCATTGCCCACCACCGTCGCTCTCCGCCACCAAGCCATCGCCTTCTGATAGTTCCGTGGAACGCCAAAGCCAAGCTCATACAGCCAACCGATCTGGTACATCGCTTTAGAGTTATCCGCCGTCGCTGCTTTGCGGTACCACGCCATCGCTTTTTGATAATTGCGTGGCACGCCCCAGCCATCAGCATAGAGCATGCCGATATAGCCCATCGCACGGGCATCACCCGCCGTAGCCGCCCTACGCCACCACGTCATCGCTTTCTGATAGTTTCGCGGAACGCCTTGTCCGCGCACATAGGACACGCCAATATTCACCATTGCGTCCGTTTCCCCACTGGCAGCCGCTTTCCGCCACCACACCATCGCTTTCTGGTAACTCTGCCGAACACCCTGACCATGTACGTACAGTAAGCCGATGCTATCCATCGCATGGTCATCGCCCGCGTCGGCGGCCTTGCGGTACCATGCCATTGCCTTCTGATAGTTTCGTGACACACCCAGACCACGTTCGTACAGCCACCCAATATCTTGCATGGACTTCGAGTTCCCCGCCGCAGCCGCCCGCCGTAGCCATGTCATCGCCTTATGGTAACTTTGCCGCACACCCCAGCCATGCACATACAAAGTGGCCATGGCACCCATTGCCTGAGCGTCACCCGCCGCCGCCGCTTTACGGTCCCACGCCATCGCTTTCTGGTAATTTTGTGGAACGCCTTGACCATGCTTATAGAGAAAACCAATAGCGTACATCGCATCGGAATTGCCTGCTATAGCCGCCTTACGGTACCAAGCAATCGCTTTCTGGTAGTTCCGTGAGACGCCCAGACCATTCTCGTAAAGCCACCCGATATGGTACATGGCTGCGGCGTTTCCCGCCGCCGCCGCCTTCCGCAACCATATAATTGCCTTCTGGTAGTTCCGAGGTACACCCAGACCATGCCAGTAAAGCGAGCCGAGGGTACCCATCGCCTGAATGTCGCCCGCCGCCGCCGCCTTGCGGCACCACACCATCGCTTTCTGGTAATTTTGTGGAACGCCTTGACCATGCTTATAGAGAAAGCCAATAGCGTACATCGCATCGGAATTGCCTGCTATAGCCGCCTTACGGTACCAAGCAATCGCTTTCTGATAGTTCCGTGAGACGCCCAGACCTTGCTCGTAAAGCCACCCGATCTGGTACATGGCTGCGGCGTTTCCCGCCGCCGCCGCTTTCCGCAACCATATCAATGCCTTCTGGTAGTTCCGAGGTACACCCAGACCATGCCAGTAAAGCGAGCCGAGGGCACCCATCGCCTGAATGTCGCCCGCCGCCGCCGCCTTGCGGCACCACACCATCGCTTTCTGGTAGCTTTGCGGAACGCCTTGTCCATCCTCATAAAGCAAACCGATGCCATACATCGCATGGGGGTTGCCTCTTGATGCCGCCTTGCGGTACCACGCCATCGCTTTCTGGTAATTTTGCGGAACGCCTAAGCCATACTTATAAAGCAAACCGATGCCATACATCGCATCGGAATTGCCTGCTATAGCCGCCTTGCGGTACCACGCCATCGCTTTCTGGTAGCTTTGCCGCACGCCCAGCCCATACACATAGAGGGTGGCGACCGCTCTCATCGCGTATGCGGAGCCTTTCGCCGCCGCCGTACGGAACCACATCATCGCTTTCTGGTAATTTTGCGGAACGCCTTGGCCATTCTCATATAGCAGACCGATGCCATACATCGCATAGGGGTTGCCCGCGGCAATTGCTTTTCTGTACCACTCCAATCCTTTATGAAAATTCTTTCTGACGCCCAAGCCGTTTACGTAAAGAAAACCTATATCGTACATGGCCTTAGCATTCCCCGCTACGGCAGCCCTTTTCCATAAGACCGCCGCTTTCTTGAGATTATGTTGATGAAAAGCGACAACGCCCCGCTGGAAATCCAGAAAATCGGCAGGTTTTGGGGCCATCACCACAGACTTTGACATGGCGGTTTCCGGTACTGTAGCTAAGAACAATACCATAATCATTCCGAGGAATAAAAACGCCAAGTTGCAACTATGCCGATTCGACAATTTCACCATATCCACGCTCCTTTTGTGTGCTTTATCACTCGTTCGAACATGGTTTAACATTTTAACTCAATTTATTGATTCAAATCAGAATATTACTTTACTGGAACTAAACGGGGTACCGATACGGCTGCTAAAATCCGGGACTATAGATCCAGAATCTCTGGAAACCCTTCTGGCCACCAATCTTCTGACGGTGTCTTGGGCATTGGCGTTGGCTTTGGCGTTGGCGTTTGCGTTGGCGTTGGTGTCAGATCTGGCAGTGGGCACCCCTTCGTTGGAAGCTTCTTCTTAGTTGCTGCACCACCGTCTCCATGACAATGCATCTCATTCAACAACTGGATAATCGCGCCCATTTTACCCGCTTCCCCTCCCACCTCCATAGAATCTCTTGTATATTCCCATCGCAAACGCCACCACTCCCACCCAGATGGTGGAGGATTAGTGTTCAGCGCATTGCCAACCCTTGTCCACTTAGCCAAAGCCTTTGTGAATTCCTCCATAGTCTTTGCTAACTGTTTTTCCAGAAAAGAGCACATCCCTAATAATTCTCCACTCGGATCTACGCTCCCCACCGGATTGCTTATCACGAACTGATACGTATTGGCGCCGTTGATGTAACCGGCGGGGTCTTGGGAGGTCCATGTGCCGAGCGACGGCGAATAATTGCGGTGGCGGAAGAGATACAGGCCGGTGACCTGGTCGAATCGGCTGCCCTGGTACATGTATTGCCGGTTTGCACCGCGGAGGCGCGGAGAACGCGGAGGCGGATTAGCGCCACGACGACACGACGGCCACGACGATAAACCGCCAAGGGCACCAAGGCCGTCGCGCGGAAATCGGCGTGGTTTACGTTCCGAGATTGCATCCGCAAGTGTTACCATCCGGCCATTTCCATTGAGTATCTACTTTCGACTCTCTCCAAACTACTTTTGCGGCAAAGCCGCCGCTCCACCTTCCACGGCACCGCCGGCCCCGCCGATCGCGCCACCAATTATGCCATCCACTCAGCCTCCTACATAGCCGCCGATCACGCCGCCATGAGGCCCCTCATAGGGCGCGCTCAACAATAACTTGAACAAATTTTAATGACATGCGCGTACTCCAGTCGATATAGGGAAGATGGATGCACCATCACTCGGACGGATCCGGCGCAAGTACCGCCTCTTGAATGTCGAGA
>JAJYZF010000192.1 GCA_021800165.1 Planctomycetota bacterium
CGGGCCACCGCCGCAGGCCAGGGCGAGCGCATCGGTCGGGGCCAGATGGGCAGGCGGAATGTGGATATGGACGCAGGGGCAAAACGGGTTTGATGGCTGATTGGAGTAATGATGGTGGTAAGACAGTTAACGGCAATTATAGAGCGCGACGGGAACGGGTATGTGTCGCATTGCCCGGAACTCGACATCGCCAGTCAGGGGGAAACCGTGGAAAAGGCCAAAGACAACCTTCGGGAAGCCCTGGAGCTTTTTTTTGAAACCGCCTCACCGTCGGAAGTACGACTGCGACTCCATAACGACATGTATATCACCCAAGTAGAGGTTGCGGTTGGGTAAAATTCGCGTTCTTTCCGGGCGGCAGGCTTGCGATATCCTCAAGCGACACGGCTTTCTGGAGGTTCGCCAGCATGGAAGTCACGTCATTATGCAAAAGAGACTTCCTGACACAACCATCACGGTTCCGGTTCCTAATCATGCGGAGCTTCGGTTGGGCACGCTCCAATCCATCATCCGACAGAGCGGGTTGCCTCGGAGTGAATTTGAGGTTTAACACAGGGCGGAGGCTGGGCTGATGAAAACCTTGAAGATTGGGCACATAACGGCTATGGCGCACCGCCAAGCGATCAGCGGTCAGTTCCGACTGGCCGGTGCTGTTCCAATGCGTCGGGAGATGCGAAGTGGCGGGTATTTTCATCAGGCCCGGCCGGCTACGGGGGGCTACTTGGCGTAATGATGAAAGGAATGGATCATCTTATAACCGGCCACGCAGTTGCTCAATGCATAACCGGAATAGGTGTCGCACTTGATTTCGGGCAGCGGATTTTGCCGGAAGCGGCAATTGTTAAATTGGATCCAGGTCGGCGGCCCTTTTTTAGCCCCGGTAAGAACCGCCACTCGGCCGGTAATCATGGAAGCATTGACACAAACGTTGGCGGTGGGGCCAAGAATAAATGCCGGCACATTGGGGAAGCGATGGACGCCACTGATAATGAGATCCAGGGAGGTAAAATTGACATTGGTTTCGCCTTTGGCCCGCAGTACCACGGTCCGAAAATGGGTTCCATCGCCATCCACGCGCATGGAATCGAAGCAATACGTACCGGCGTTGATGCCGCCATGGTCAATTTGCACCACAGTGTGCACATTGTAGGTGGTAAAAAGCTGGCCATCCACGCTGCCGCCCTTGTAAAAGTGCAGGGCCGTATTGCAAGCCACCGCCGTGCAGCGCAGGAAGAGATAGTCAAGGTTTTGGTCGGAAAGGGTTAAAAAGCCGGTGTGGCAGTTTTGGAAGGTGGTGTCCAGCAGGCTTATATCTCCGGAGCAGATATAAGAATGGGTGCCGCAGACAATACCATCGGTCATGTGGCTGAAGGTGAGGCGCGAAAACATGCCATTGCCGAAGCCATAGGCGGCGGGGGAATTAATGGTAATGCCTTTTCCGGCTTTGCCCTCTCCCAGAAAGGCCAGGTCACTGATTTTAATTCCGCCCGAGCCTACCACCTGTAACATGGTGCCGCCCTTGGGGCCATCCCAGATCAGGGAACTCACACCGGCGGGGGGCGCACCGGTTGGGTCAAAGACCGGATCGGTCCAGCCGCCCGTTCCGGCGGCACCGCAGAGTTCCATATCGGTATCAGCCGGGCCTAATTTCAGAGGGGCGGTAATGCGATAATGTCCGGGAGGGAACACCACCCGTTCCGGCGCTACGCCGTAGGCATTCCATTGGCTGTGGTGAAATCCAGCAAAATCAATGGCTTTCTGGATGGCGGCGGTATCATTGTGTTTGCCGTTACCCACGGCACCAAATTGCCGCACGGACACCGCAAAACCATAGCCTCCCGGAAGGGCTGCGGTCGCGGACTTGGGGGCGGCGGGCGGGGCATTTGGTGCCGGCGCGGCCAGGAGTCGGGGTATAGCGGATTGGCGCAGCAGAACCGTGGCCAAGGCGACGAGCAACATGAAACCGGCCAAGGTGGTGAATTGCTTTTTACTAAAGTTCATAAAATCTCCATATCAAGTGGTGCGTGGGCGTGCAGTTAAGAAAGCTCTGGGCCGGTGCCGCATCGCGGTAACTGACTGTCGCGCGGCAAGCGTGAGTGCTGGGCTGTGCCGGAGCTATTTTTCAGGCGTGCCGGCGGCGGGTGGTGCCCCCGTGTGCAACGAAAAACGGGTAATACCCTGGGCTTCGGTGGGGCCGAAGCGGTGGTCCGCGGTAGCACCGGTAAACCCGACATAACCCACCGGGCCGCCCAGTACGGTCGACAACCTATGGGGCAATTGGATGCTATGTGTAAAGGTTTTTTTACCCTGGACGGCTCGGAAGGTAATGGTTTTGGCTCCGTTGTAGGCGATGCTGATGTGTACAGCGGGAGGCATGGTTTTGGGGGTGGCATTCAGGAAGTCCACTCCGGTCACGGGCACATTGATGATGGTTTTCCCGACCACTACCTGCAAGACACCATTTTTGGAGGTCAGGGAATTGTTATCGTTAAGATACGTACCAGAGGTGTTATTAATGCCGATGCCCAAGGTATGATCGGGAACGGTGGCAGAACGCAGATAGCCACCTTTGCGCTTGCTCATCACCGCGGCGGTGGTTAATCCCATGTTTGGGCCGGCCTGGCCGATCAGGCCCAGGCCTTTGGCGCTGTGCTGCACGGCAAAATAAAACCCAAAACCACCACCGGAAGCTCCGGCTGACTGGCCCAGATCATGCCAGGTAAAATGCGCCTGCCAGGGACCGGCCACAGGCTGGGGTTTATTGAACCATACGCTGCTGTCAATGGCCCAGACAACGGCGGTGAGCTTTATAACCGGGGTGTCTTGGGCGATACCGTACCAGCCGTCCGAAACCGTGGGCAGCACCGGAATTTGTTTCTGGCCCTGAATAACAGTGAGTCCTTTAATGCCTTGGGTGTTAAGGGTCATGGTGTGGTTGGTGGTCTGAAACGGCCCCCAACTGCCGGAATTATCCGGCATCATCATGCCGGAGGTGGTGGTACCAAAACTGGAAAGGTCCGCTGCTGCCGGTGCCACGGGCCTTAACCCCCAGCCGAGAACCACGGCGGCGGCACTGATCATCATTGGAGTTAGCCGCATTTTTTTGGTAAACATGGATTTCCTTTCTTTAAGATTCAATCTGACTAAAAAGCCCGATCTTCAGGGACCGGGGGGCGCGCACCGCCAATCGAATCTGGTGTAAGCGCCTATGCAGGCGATAGTTTTGAGTGTGCTTGTATGCGGATTTATACGCATGATTCTATTGTCCAATAATTGCTTCAAGAAAATAATATCGGACCGGTGCTGGGGTGTCAATATACAGCAGCGGGCTTTGGCCATGGTCAATTGGGGCACCTGGCCGCAAGGCCTGTTCCCGGCCAGCGCGGTCAGGAGGCCTTTTTCGTCTTACCCAGCGATTTTTCATAAAGATGCCGCACTTGCCGGGCCGTGAGCGCGCCGGAATAAATCCGCACGTCGTCCATCAGACCCAGGAAAACATGGTTGAGCCAGGGATCGGCGGGGAATGTCGCTAAGTACCAGGGGGGCGTGGTCTTGGGGTACATAATTTTGCTGGTGCTGCCGTGGCCCGCAGGCTTGCCGTTGACATAGATGACCACCTTATGCGATTTGGCATTGGTGGTAACGGTAATCATACACCAGTGGCCCCAGGCAAAGGCGTTGGGGCGGGTACCGACGCTGGCGT
>JAJYZF010000018.1 GCA_021800165.1 Planctomycetota bacterium
GTCTCCATCTGGAATGTGGATCGGAACAATCGAAGCAAGAAGATCGACTGGCAGTTCAAAACGCCCGACGCACGCATCAAACTACGCCGACTTTACCCTCAGATTCAAATGGAGTGAACCACTAGCCGCACGGCCCATCTTTCTTCCACGGACGGTCCGCACCAGGCTTCCATGCTCGACGATTGATCACCAAGGGCTTTTCCTAAACCGCTTCCGGACGGCCAGAAACCTCCCGGCAACTCGGGCTCTGGCCTTGGTAACTCACCGGCAATTCTCCGGACACCAGTTGCATCACCACCGCCTCCTGGCCCGCCACCCTGACTCCCCCCCAGAAAAAGAGCGAAAGTCCTTGATTTTGGCACATGATTTCCGGCCTTTCCGCGGTAATGGACTTGCTACAATCAACCCGGTGCCCAAGCTGGCGGCTGGGTAAATATATACGCTACGCGGATATTAACGGAACATTTTCGAAAATCTGGAATCGTGGCGTCATCAGCGTATGGAGGGTGTGGCGGTGAGTCGTGGGCAGTTCATCAAGCAACCGATCAAGGGTTTGGCGAAATTCTTGGAGCGAGGCGTGGTGGCGGGAATTCAATACGGTCTTTTTGGTGAATCTCCAAAGCCGTTCAATAAGATTCAGATTCGGCGAATAGGAGGGAAGGAAGAGTAGTTCTATATGCAAGGCCGCCGCCATATTCTAAACCGTCCGGCACCGCTGGTAGGGGGCGTTGTCCAACACCACCGTAATAAGACTCTGCGCCGCAACCTTGGTCAGCAGTTCACATACGCATTGGGCGTTGATGTAACCTTCGTTGGTTACACGGACCAACTCATGAGTCGTGGCGTGGATGGCTCCCAGCACGTCATAACGCCGCTGTCCCGGCGAAGCCTTCACAAACAACCGCACTGAACTCCACAGATGGCCCAAGAACGTCGCCAATACGAAATGGGCCGCATCAATAAAGTAGACCGCGCGTTTACCAGCTTGCGATTCGGCCAATCGCGGCTCCAGTTCCGTCTTCAAGAAAAGCCGCCTGGGTGGCGGCATGTTCGGGAGCCGTACGCTTAGGCGGCAGCGGTATGGCCGCGACCTTGCGTCAACGTAAGCCCAATTCCTCGCGTAGAAATTCGCTCACTTGCGTTATACTGCGACGGATGTTCGTCAACGCGGCAATGCGTTCCCGCGCTTCCGCCAAGGTCTGCGGTGGACGAGCCTTAAATTCCGCAGCCAACTGCACCCGATGGGCCCCCAATGCCTTTACAGGAACCCACTGGGGGACATGCCGCACCGCCTCCAATCCACCGTCCGCGTATAAATCCAGCATCCGCTGAACGGTGCTGCGCACCGCACACGATAATTCCGCGATTTGACTGTGACTGATACCATGAGCCTTGAGCCACAGTATTTCCATGGATTCCTGCACCAAACGCGCCGGGTGCTTAAACCGCCCCCGTTGTATCTCCTGCGATACCTCGTCGGGAAAATCAAAGTCTCGCATCCATGCGCTCCGGATTAACAATCCTCAACTGCCGACCCGCTTCCATGAGAGCCTGTATCCTACAGGATATCTCGCAAACGTTATGAATAGTGCAACTCCCAAAATGCACCGCCGCAGTCCGAAAAGTGTATAAACAGCGACGCCTTGGTATAACGCAGCGTGCCGACGGCGAAAATCTTCACGCAGGCCGGGCCTTCCGAGAGTATTTCGCCGTTGCGAGGTTCGATCAGGTCATGGCTTATCAGCAAAATTCCTTCTTGGATTGCCCCTGGACACCGGAGCATTCTCCTTGGTTGTCCCGCCAGGTTTTCCGCGCCGTGATCTCCGCCCGATCCACCCAGCGATTCTCCCGGAGAGCTTTTACAATGGCCATTTGCAGCGACAGGCTTTCCAGGGCGGATTCCAGCGTACTGCGCGATGCCGCGGTTCCCCGACAAACATCCAGAAAATAAAGGGATTGTTCCACAATGCCGATATGGCCGGTCGAGGCGTCCAGTGGCGGCTCATAAATGCGTTTGGGGTTCGGCCGACTCAAATTCGCGTGAAACCGCACATGTCCGGAACCATGGGGTTCCCAATGTTCAATTTCGAACTTGCCCTCGGAACCGACAATGCCCGTGCGGACGTAGCAATAAGCGTGACTGTCCAGAAAATCGACGGTGATCCGCGCGCCGCCCGCCAAGTCAATGAGCACTACGGCCGCATCCGGTGTATTGCGCTCCGGCGGACCCTTGAGAAACTGCCGACCCGAGACAAACACGCGTGTCCATGGAAGATTCAGCAGATACAGAATCACATCCATCTCATGAATCCCGCAATCCAGCAACGTGCCCCCGAGCGTTTCCACCCGATTCTGCCAGTTTCCCGGTTCACGCCAGTAGGAAGGGTAATGTTTCTGGATCCAGGCCCCGCGCAACTCGCCGAAATCCGCATCCCGCAAATGTTCCTGCACGTATCGATAGACCGGCGCGTAGTGTTGTTGCAGGCCAACCTCCACCTGACGGCCCGCCAGATTGCGCGCCCGGATCATCGCCTCGCCCTCCTCCAGGGTCCGGCACAGGGACTTGGCTACCAGCACATGGCAGCCGGCCTCCAGCGCCTGAATCGTCATGGCCGCGTGCAGGGGCGGAGGCGTCATCACGAAGACCGCATCCGGCTTGGCCGCTTGCAGCATTTGCCCATAGTCCGTGAACCACGCCGCGGGCGGGGCCTGGTACTTTTCACCGGCTTGGCCCAGCAAAGACTCGTCCCGGTCGCAAAGCCCGACCACTTGCACATCGGGACGCTGTCGGTAGTGATCCAGATGTTCGCAACCGTGGGGCAGACCGACCACGGCAATTCGCAAGGGTTTGGCCATCTTTTTCTCCTGCATTCCACCACATGGCCGTGGACATTTCCGGGCTGCGCTGCTTGGTTCATTCATGGGAACCGCACAAGGCCGGCAGCCCCTCGAAAGCCGATTCTTTTTCTTTCCAGACATCCCGTCGTCGCCACCGCGGCTGTTCTATTTTCTACTTACGTGTCGCCGCAGCGACTATTTACCCCGCCTCCGTGCGTGGCGGTCATTTGGCCCGGCATCCCTCGGCCTGTTCTTATTTCACCGGAGACACTCTCGCACCAAATTCAGCCGCACCATTCCAAACCATCTCTCTTGCCACTGCCGTCCTGGCTTAAGGAGTTGCAGGTTAGACATCCCGAGGCGTCGGAATAAACTCCGGGCACAAGGGCACGAAGCGACGGCGCGGCTGTCCGGTAGCCGACGGTGACCCCATCGCCATGGATAACAAGTAATTGGGAAGGTTTTTTGGCGTGCGTATCCATGGCCATACTCCTTGGTTGTGAATTTCTGGGGCCGCCATGCTTTTGCCGGTCTGGCGTGCGGCTACCGGGCCGGAATTCCCGCGCCAAAAAGGGAGAGGGAGGGCCGATAGGCGGCTATCGGCCCATGCCCGTTCATTTTCCCGGCGTGGCCCAGGGAGCGACCGCTACGCCGATTTTCGTTTGCGGCCCACCAAAAGCAAGCCGGTACCCAGCACCGCCATCAGGCCCAGCGTGGCCGGTTCGGGAACCGCCGGTGTGATTTGCAGACCGGAAATGCCGCCAGGAGCGCCCGTATTACCGCCGCTCTTAGCCATACTCATTGCAATCGTACCGTCACTTGCAGGTGCCAAAGTGAACTCATAATAGTTGACACCCGACGCGAACGACGACCCACTCGCCGGATTAACGATGTCTGTCAACGTCGTTGAGCCTGTAACCGTAAAGGTCGTCTGACCGTTATTAGAATCATTACCGTTATTTTCGCTATACAGGTACAGGTCGTAGGTCAAAGAGGTATTCAACCCGCCGATGGCCGCGAAGTACCCACCGCTACCGTACTGGACGAGCATGGAGCCAAACAGGTTGGGGTCCGGGTTGGGCGTAAAAACGCTCCCGGAGGACTCGTAAAGGTTGAAGTTGATCGGCTCCGTGAACGTCGCACCACTGCTGGTAGAACCATCCGTAAGATACAGCGCCTGGTCGCTCACCACCGCAGCGTCGTTGTTAGTCTGCCCGAGTATCTGGTTCCACACATCGCCGCTGGAACCAATCACCGCCGACCCGGAGGCGGTCGGGCCGGGGGTGAAGCCACCGGACCCATTTGAGGTATTATCCGATACCCACTGCAGGTCGACAATACCGCTGTTGAATGTGGCCCTGGCCGACGACTGCCCCAGACCCGGGGCCACGACACCCGCCGTTGCCAAAGCACCAATGACCATCGGCGTTATCGTCGCCGTGGCGGCCAGCGTGGAAGCGCGAGATATGCAACCTTTGAAAAATTTGGAAACCATAAAAAACCTCCGAATATTGCTCTCTAATCGAGAGACTTTACAAACCCACCGAACCGGGTGGGCTGCGGTTCCACACGCCAACGCGGCGGTGGACATTTTTGATTGCGCCGTTTACTTGATCCTCCAGAGCCGCACGGTGCCTACAGCCCCTCGAAAGCCGATTCTTTTTCTTTCCAGACACCTCCTCGTCGCCACCGCGACTGTTCTACTTTCTACTTACGTGTCGCCGAGGCGACTCTTCACCCCGCCTCCGTGCATGCCCGTCATTTGGCCGGCCTCCCGCCGCCTATTCTTATTTCACCTGAAACCATCCTAACACAACCAATCCCCCAATGCAAGTCCCCTCATGAATTTCCCTTACCAAGTTTTACCTGAAACCATCGTACACCTTCCGAGCAACCAATGCAAGCCGTTTTTTCCGCCCCTAAAAGTTTCACCTGAAACCATCCTAACACAACCAACCCCCTAATACAAGCCCCATCATTAATTCCCCTTGCTAAGTCTTACCTGAAACTATACTCAACGCGGCCCAATTGACGACAAATTTGAGGTGGTGTTATACCCGCGAAAATCATCCTTTTGTTGCATTTGTTCACGCCCCATCATGGATCACCAGACACCGAGTACAGTATAAACTCTTGGACAAGGCCGCCGCCGGGGTATTATAACCTGATTGCGGCGGGAAGTTTATCGAGGGATATCTATAGGGCCTTGACTCTGGCCGGAGCGCGCCTACGATTAGGCGGTATGGCCTATGCCGGGCATAGGCCGTAGAAGAGGCTGGATATGAAAACCCTGATTGCGGTACCTGTATTTAATGAGCAAAAGTATGTTGCGCGCGTGCTGGATCGCATTCGCACCTACGCTTCGGATGTGCTGGTGGTGGATGACGGTTCCACGGACCAAACGCCGGCCATTTTGGCCGGCCGGCGTGATATCACGGTGCATACCCATGCGCAAAATCTTGGCTATGGAGAAAGCATCATTGATGCGTTTGATTACGCCGCCCGTCACCATTACGACTGGGTGATTACCATGGATTGCGACGAGCAGCACGAACCGGAGCGGATTGTGGATTTTCTTTCCGCGATCGCCGCGGATAATGCCGACATTATCAGCGGATCGCGCTATTTGCGTGCGGACTGGGCAACCGCGGCGGCACCCGCGGATCGGCGCACCATTAACCAAATTGTGACGGCGATGATCGAGCGCCACCTGGGGCTTTCGCTGACCGATAGTTTTTGCGGATTTAAGGCCCATCGGGTGGCGGCTATGGAACGTTTGCACCTGACGGTGCGCGGGTATGCGTTTCCCATGCAATTCTGGGTACAGGCGAAGCGTGCGGGTTTGCGTATTCTCGAGCTGCCGGTGGCCCTGATCTACAATGACCCCACCCGCCACTTCGGAGGTTTACTGGATAATCCCGATGCGCGCCTGCGCCATTACCAGGATGTGTTTTTTTCGGAGCTGAAACTGGGGGCGGCGATGCCGATTGCAGTGGCCAGGTGAACGACCGCGCCGCGGGCACGCGGCGGGTCGACACTGCGTGGGCGGTCGGCTCGACGGCGCGGGTGGTTCATTTTTAGCGCGCAGCGTGTATAGTTCATCGTGCATGAAAAAAGACATCCCAGCATCCATGGACCTCACCCCTGCGACCTCCGGGCAGGTACGGCCGCGCCCCGACCATATTGTTACGCCGCGCCGCCATGGTACGGTGCTCTTTGAACCGCCGGCGAGCACTTTAGCCGGGGCGCTGGCAACGGTGCCAGCTCCGGCAGCCACGCCTCTGGGAAGCTGCGAATTTCGTCGGCAAGCCCGGCAGGACTTGCTGGCCTGTATTGGGCAGCACGCCGCGGCGATTGGCGCAGTCGGACCGGGCGAGGAAATACTTTCGCGCCCATGGGTTATCACCGGCCATCAGGTGGAATTTTATCATGCGGGTGTCTGGGCGAAGGTGATCGCGGCTGATCATCTGGCCCGGATGGGCCGCGGCGTGGCGATTGATTTGTTGGTGGACCATGACGTATCGGCCCACCTTGGCCTGGAGGTGCCGGTGATGGAGCACGGGCATCTGGCCAAGCGGCGGATCACCTGGGAGGCGCATCCGCCATTGGTGGCCGCAGAGTTTTTGACCGCGCCGGCATCGTTGAAGCGGCAACGCTGGATGGATGAGATCACCGCTACCTCCCTGGTGAAAAGCGATGCGTGGAAGGATTATGCATCCCGGCTCTTTGCGGGCGGGGCCGAGGATTATGTGGGCTGGCTGAGCAAGGCCCGTTTCGGTTTTGAAGCGGCGCTGGGTCTGCACGTATGGCATGCGCCATGCAGCCTGCTTTGCCAAAAACCGGCGTGGCTGGGATTTGTAAGTGCCTGGATTGCCCAGGCGGAGGTCTGGAGCAAAGCGTACAATGCCGCCCTGCGGCGTTACCGCGTGGCTGAGCATATTGGCAACGCGGCCCAGCCGATGCCGGATCTGGCATTATCCGCCGAGACGTTGGAATTGCCATTTTGGATTTATGGTCCGGGCCAGCCACGCAGCCGCTTGCTGATTTCCCGCGGCCCTGCACCGTCGCTGCTCACGCCGGTCGGGCCGATTGCGCTGCCAGGGTTGGGCGATGACGATTGTTACCGGCAAGGCCAAGCCTTGCGCCAACTGCTGGCCGAGCACCATCTGGCCATTCGGCCCCGGGCGCTGACGCTGACCATGTTTGTGCGGCTGGCGTTGTCGAATGTATTTATCCACGGCATCGGTGGAGCGATTTACGATCAGATTACGGATCATTTAATGGAGACTCTTTTCAAAACGGTGCCATCGTATGGTTGTGTGTCGGCGGGTTGGCTGCTGGATCTGCCCGGCCGGGATGAAGGCCCCCTGTCGATTGCCGATTTGCGCTGGCAATATCATCACCTGCAGCATAATCCGGAATTGGCGTTGCCGCGTGAATATGCGGCGGAGCGCAGCGTAACTGGTTTGCTCGAGGCGCGGCGCGAAAAAATTCGCAGCATTCAAGATTCGCTGCGGGCGGATCGCCGTGTCGGCCGCGGATGTCGTGACGGTGCGGCCGTGCGTCGGAGCTGGTTTCGTGAATTGCATCAGATCAATCAACGGCTTTTACCCCACACCCAACCCACCCTCCAAGCGATTGACCAGCAGTTGGCCTACTTGCGGTTGCACGCGGCGGAACTTACCGTTGCCAAGTGGCGGGAATACTTTTTTGCCTTGCACCCCATGGCTTCTCTACACGCCTTGATCGACGCCATCCGTGAAAATCACGCGGGAGCATAACTCAAGCGCGGCCATAGCTTGCGGCAACAGGCATTGTCGGCTGGACCATGGTAGGGTGAGAACCCTTGGCGCTTCACGCAACCAGGCCAAAGATTGCCAATTGCTCTGGCACCGAAGATGGTTGATAATAAAGGTGTGGTGTGCGTAGGGCGTGATATGGATGGAGATTCTGAAAAATCGGCTGCGGCAAAGAGCGACGATTGTGGCCGGGAACCTCAGGGGCCAGGTCGCCGGTGGGCTGCGCAGATTAAAATGACCCTCGACTGGGCGATGGAACCGCTGGCTTTGGCGGAGGATGACCGGGTCTTGGAGTTACCGTGCGGCCACGGAGAATTTATTGAGCGGATCTTCAATCGCTGGCCGACTGTGGAAATCGTTGGTATTGATGAAAGCCTGCCGCGGTTGACTCAGGCTCTGGCCAGAAATTTGGGCACCGGTGCCTATTTGATTCAGGCGGCCACCGGTCGGCTACCGCTGCAAGCGAAAAGTCTTGACGCGGCGGTTTGCACCACCGCCTTGCATTGCGTATCGGAGCCGGCACGCTTGCTGGGGGAACTTTACCGGGTCATCAAACCCGGCGGAATTTTGTTGCTCATGGATTGGTGCCATGATTATCCGATGCAGCGGAGCCGGGAATTGGTTCGGCGGGTGGCCCTGCGGCCGCTGGCCGGGCTGCACTCCCTTAGGGGATGCCGGGTGCTTATCACGCAGGCCGGTTTTGCGGTGACGCTGGCGGAACAGGCCCGGTTAAGCTGGCGTTGGGCAATGATGCGCTTCTTATGCCGCCGTCGCTGATGACCACCCGTTGCAGGATCGCGGTGGGCGAAGATCAAATTCGTCGGGCGATGGCCTGCCTGATGGGTGTAACAATTGGGCCAACCAGCCGCTCTTCTATAAGTGGAGTGCCGATTTCCACCAGATGCTGGTGAATTTCATGAAGATCGCGGCGGGGTTTTTGGCCGGGCCATTGGCGCAGAATTCCGATCACCGTCAGCGGTTCTTCGACAAATTGTCCGGTTCGTATCTGGGGTACGGTGGTGCGGGGCTGCACGGCAACACGGAATTGGGTGCGGGTATCGGCGGAAACGCTGACTGCGAGGCTTACTCCAAAAGCAATGGCCTTGGAATTGGAGATGGCCAGAAGTTGGCCCAGCGTGGTTTCGCCGAACAAGGCATCCGCGATAATCTCGTGGTGATTGGCCTTGCAACGGAATTCAAAACCCCAGGCAATTTCCAGGTATTCCATATCCACGGGCGAAATGGAGAGATAATAGGGAGCCGCTTCCAGCACGGCGTGGCTGAAGTCGTGGCCGGCCTGAGGGTCCGACGGGCCGACATAGCCGCTGGCCAGAACATTCGCCCCCTTGGACAGCCAGCGGTACGTGCCGGTATCCGGGTCTTCCCGCAACATGGGGTCGCCGGCGCGGTCGCGCTGCACAAAATGCGTCAGACCGGGAAAGCTTTTCTGCATCCGTTCAAAAAATGAGACCAGTGTTCCGCGGTCCGACGGCATCGTCAGCCCGGTACCCAAAATGGTGTTGGTATAAAACGTATCGCAGAGCGAATTGTAGGATTCGGTCATAACTGGTTCGCCTTGACTGAGAGCCGCACTCCCTGGCGCGGCTTTTTAATCGGCCATGCTGGCCCCGGGTGGGCCAGGGGCGTACGACCACGCGTACAACCCAAGATATCGGTCTATTGTCCGATTTCGCAGGGCGTTTGTCGAGAGACGTTGGTATCACGGCGGGTCGCGTTGGTTGGCGCGGGGCAAAAGTACCCGGCGCGACCGCTGCAAGCACGGATCATTTTTACCGGCCAGGCGGAAAACCCGCCTATAATTAAAGTAAGGCGGTGAGCGGCTTGCTGGACGGTTGGCGCGCCTGGGCGGTTGCCGGCGGTTCAGGCGGTATGGGCAAAGTGGCGGCCAAGGCTAAAGAAAACCTTTGAAGGAAAAATCCAATGGAAATAAAACGCAATGGTTCGCAGCACTCGGTAAAAGGATCTGCCGACTGGTTTACGGGAGCGGTGCGGGTTGACCCCTTATTTCAGCCCCAGGCTCCCGCGCGCACCGCGGGGGCTTGGGTGACATTTGAACCTGGGGCCCGCACGGCTTGGCACACGCATCCGCTGGGGCAGACGCTGGTGGTCACCGCCGGTTGCGGTTGGGTACAACGTGCGGGTGCAGCGCGGGAAGAAATTCGACCAGGGGATGTAATCTGGTTTGACCCGGGCGAAAAGCATTGGCATGGTGCTACGGCCACGACGGGGATGACGCATATCGCCATTCAGGAAAAACTCAATGACCAGGTGGTGAACTGGCTGGAAAAAGTAAGTGAAGAGCAATATCTGGGACAAAAATAACAATAAGCGAAGCGGCATGTTGGGCGGGCGGAGATTCGAATCGGGCTGGTGGCAGATGATGGCGCAAACCACCACCTGCAGGTTATGGTGACGGCGGGAGTTTGGTGCGGCGATGGACGGGCAGAGTGGCTGAAAGCCGGCGAGCCTTGCGAAACCCGCCCGGGTCAGGTGGACGTATCGGCGGCGCGGCCGGGGCCGGAGGATTCGCGCACGATCAATTCACCGCCAAGCTGCACGTGCATCGGCGGCAGATCCGGTTCGGCCAGACGCTGGAGCATAATCTGGTAGGCGGCGGCACCAATGCCGGCGGCAGGCTGGCGTACGGTGGTCAGTGGTACGGATAAATGCGCCGCCATGGGCAGATCATCGAAGCTGCCGATACGGAGATTCTGGGGTATTTTGATGCCGGCCTGCAAGGCAAAGCGCATGACCGAAGCGGCGCGGAAATCGCTAAGCACCAGCACCGCCTCGGGTTTGCGCCGCCGCAGGGTCGGAATCACAAATTCCGCGCTGTGAAGGTTGCCGTACTGGACTGCCGCGGGATCGGATGGCAGGCCGTGGTCGGCCAAGGCCTGGAGGTATCCGCTGACCCGCGCCTGCTGGGTGGGATGGCGTGCGGTGTTACCGAAGAAGTCGATTTTGCGGCAGCCCAAGCTGATAAAGTGCGAGGTCAGGGTATAGCCCGCGCTGAAGTTATCAATTCCGACCAGATCAAAGGCGCTGCGTTGGGGATACCGAATGAGATCGCTGTCGATTAACACCACGGCAATACCCGCCGCCTTTATATCTTCCGCGATGCCGGCGGTAGCGGACAGATATTGGCCGGGCAGAATATTTTGCGGCATCAGAAAGATGCCGGCGACTTTGCGCTGGATGAATTGCTGGGCGATTTCCCGGTAGCGGGTACCTAAATCCGGCTCGTTGGGATCATCTCCCCACGAGGGATCGCGCAGCAGAAGAGCGTTTTGGTCGATGCCGGCACGGTGGGCCAATTCGTGGCCGACAAATCCAAAAAGTGATTCCACCTGCTGTTGGTGTCCCAACATCAAAAGAATGGCCCCGAAGGTGAAGGTACGCGGCGGCGGCGCGGCGAGCACTATCGACCCGGCTTTGCCGTTGCGCCGCAGGAGGCGTTCTTCAACCAGCCGATGGATGGCACCGGTGATGGTAGGCCGGGAAATGTTGAACTGTGCGCACAGCGCACGCTCGGTGGGAATGCGTTTTCCGATGGCGTACTTGCCGGTTTCGATATTGCGACGCAAATAATTATAAACCAGATTGGCTTTTTTCGGGCTTTTCAAAAGCCACCTCCAAAAATGCAGCCACCGCCAACACGGGGCTTAAAGCCCAGCGCTTACCACCACTGCGTGTTGGCCGATACATTTAGAATACCTTCTCGGGGCGTGATGGTAAACCGGTGGCACCGCCAGGCCGCGGGAGCCGCCGATGCGTGGGATTATTTATGAGAGGGCGGATGGCCCAGCCGACGAGTTCTGTGCGCCGGGCCGTGGTGGGCGGTTTGTGCAGGCAGGTTGACAGCCGGAGGTAGCCCGCGGCTTGGCTGGGAATTCGCTACAACGGCGGCGGCACGTAGCGGATGGGCGGGGCGCGACGTCGTGAGTTGCCGGGTAATGTCGGGCGGCAGAGGTGAGATAAATTCCATTTCCCGACCGGTACGTGGATGGCGAAAAATGAGATGGCCGGCATGCAGGGCCAGGCGCGGTGGGACACCGGGGGTTGGTGGATATTGCTTGTGGCCATAAACAGGGTCCCCCACGACCGGATGGCCCGCCGCGTTAAACTGTACGCGAATTTGGTGTTTGCGGCCGGTAAACAATCGGCATTGCAGATGACTCAGGGGTACCGTAGAGGTAGCGGGGCTGATGAGGCGGTAATCGAGAATGGCGGGGCGGCCACGATCGGCGGGGCACGGTCTGACGATTCGATCGGGGCCTTCGATGAGGTTGCCGGTAAGACGACCCTGGGCGGGGTTCGGGGAGCCATGGACCAGTACGTGATACTCCCGGGTGATGGTATGGTCGCGGAATTGGGCTTTGAGATGATGGAGGGCCTTGACCCCGCGGGCGAAGACCAATAGGCCGGAGGCGTGTTGATCCAGGCGGTGGACCAGATAAATTTTATTTTTGCCATTGGCGCGTGACACGTGGCGATGAAGAAGGGCCAGGACCGTAGGCCGGGTTTCCTGGGCGTGGGTGGCGGTGAGCAAACCGGGAGGCTTATCCACCACCATGACATCGGCATCTTGATGGATGATTTTTAAGCCGGCGGGAAGTTGGGTTGGACAGACCCGGACATCGGCGATGGTGACGCGGTCGGTAGGGAGAACGGGTTGTTTGAGGGACCGGGCGGGCTGGTCGTTGAGCAAAACGCGGCCCTGGGAGAAAAAATGCCGCAGGGTGGTGCGATGGGCGTTGGGGTGGGCGGCCGTTAAAGCATCCATGACGGTGACGGCGGGCGGGGAAGCAGGGAGTCGGGTTTTATGACATATATTCATATTGACATATTCTTATTTAAGCATACAAATGGATCAGGTTATTTTGCCGACAATGCGGTCGAATTCGTCGAGGTTGAAATACTGGATGACAATTTTGCCGGCCCCCTTGCGGCGGGCGGGGAAGATGCGCAATTTGGTGCCGAGTTTGCGGGATAATTCCTGTTCCATTTCCACAATATGGGCACTTTTGACGGTGCGGTCGTGGGCGGCAACGGAGATTGAGCCAATGACATCGGTCGGTGGTTCTGTAACCAAGTCTTCGAGTTTGCGTACGCTTAGACCTTGCTCGACGATTGTTTTGGCCAAGGAATTTTGGCGCTCGGAATCATCAATCCCGGCGAGAATTTTGGCGTGACCAAATGAAATCTGTCCGGTGGCGACAAAAGTTTGAACTTCTTTTTGAAGGTCCAGCAAGCGCAGGTAGTTTGAGACGTTGGTACGCTCTTCGCCAAGCCGTTGTGCGGCTTGGGCATGGGTGAGATTAAATCGTTCCAGATATGTCTTATAGGCTTTGGCCCGTTCAAGAGGATTGAGGTCTTGCCGCTGAATATTCTCGATGATAGCCCATTCAGCCTGGGTCTCTTCGGTGGTGTCAGATCTTACAATCGCTGGGATTTTGGTAAGGCCAGCAGCCCTTGCGGCGGCGGTTCGGCGGTGCCCGGCCACCAACTGGTATCGATTAGCGACAGGCCGTAACAATACTGGCTGAAGAATACCGCTGACTTTAATGGATGCGGTCAATTCGGCCAAGCCGGCCGGATCAATGTTTTCACGTGGCTGATGAGGGTTATCATCAATAAGATCGAGTGGTATTTCGGTTGGCCCATGAGAGGTGTTGCTAGTGGCGGTCTGGTCCTGGGAATTTGGATCCGACGTTGCTTCGGAAGCAGAAGCAGTTTCTTGCGGTTTGGAAGGACGGGGTGAACTTGAATTCATCAGCGCGGATAGCCCGCGGCCGAGCCTAGGTTTGGGGTTGGCCATAATTTTTGTTCCTTGCTAAGGTGTATGTTCCACGTGGAACAGTTGTAACCGTGGAGATCATCTCTGTCAATGGGCTTCATTGGAAATTGCTATATCGGGTGTGGGCGAGAATCGTGCCGTTCCGACCACTGGCTCGAACGGACACGCCATCCTTGGGATGCTGGGCCGCGAAACCAATCGCGAGATTGACAACTGGCGGCGGCAAGAAAATGTTCCACGTGGAACTTTACAATAAAGGCCAATCTCTCATTGCGTAGACCAGGAGCGAATGTCTTGATTTGGCAAGTTAGCCTGGCGTTATCCACACGCGAACCAATCTTCCCATGATGTCCCAACCCGCGGACTGATAGATGCGCAAGGCAGATTCATTATCAACATCCACCTGTAGCACGGGCGTTTTTTTGTCCATACGGATTCGGCAAGCCAAATCACTCACCAGTTCTCGCCCAAAACCGTGGCGACGAAATTCAGGAAATGTATACACCCCCCCAATTTCCACCATCGTGGCCAGTTCCAGATCAAATTTGGCCACAGCTACAATCTGGTTGTCATCCTGGCAAACATACACCTTGCCACTTTCGATCCAGGCATCCACATCCGCATCAAAAAGTATCCCGCGCTCTTCTTTATACATTTTTCGCCAACGGTTTAAGATCGGCTCATCCCCGTCGCGAGCCTTGCGAACTCGAGGGGATAAGGCCGGAGTGGTGTCCGGTCCGAGTTGCATCATCACATTGGTTACTATTTTCGCAGGAGTTTTGCGATGGGCGGACGCGAGAAGCGATGGAAGCATGGCATGTACGCCCTGGGCTTCGCCGGTGATGAATTGCAGCGCGGCCGAATCTCCATTGGTCGGCAGTGATTTATCCGGAGGGTCCGTTGGAGGACTTGAGGTTGATGATGAACTGCGGGGTGTGTCCGGCTGCCATTGGTTAATATAGGTGGCCAATAGATCGGAACTGACATTGTCCAAAGCAAAAACATCCGCACGTTTCGCCTTGGGTACAAAAAGCATAGCCCCAGACGCGCATAGTATTTGTGCCCCATCGGGAATAAGTGCGGAATTGTCCGGGCTTTTTTCGGGTGGCTGCCACACAATCACCAGGTGCAGATCGCCGCGGGCCAGCGGCGGCGTTTGACCCAAGCGATCCCAGAAGTGCGCGATCATATCCATCACGCCACCGCCCTTACGCCGCAAAAAGTCTGCCGCCAGGCTGGCTTTGTCCACACCAATTCGGGTGCAACGCAGGGGGGTGTTGACCAGCAATTTATTCACCGTGATGGAACTCCGCGGAGGTACCGTGCCCTTAGGGACCGGGACAGAATACGTATACAACAAGAAAGTATATCAGCATATCTATACTTCATATATTACTGCATAATTTCCACGCCGGCCACCATCCGAACCCTGGGGTATTTTACCAATCTCTGTGGCGGGTTAAAGCCCCCATCACTAGGCCAAGCGATAATACCGACAGACCAACATCACCACCCGGCCAAGCCCCATCTTCTTTGCCCATCGGCATTAGCGGCTCCGCCCCCGCTTTGCTGCGGGATCTTTGGCTTAAAGCAGTGTGCCGACCATTGCAAATATTTTTTTATCGTGGGCGGCGCGATGCCGGAGGCGGCATTAAAAGCAAGGTCTCCAAGCTGCCCGCCCAAGTTGATGGAACCAACGGCTGCTACGGGACTGCGCAAAAACAAATTCATGTTTTACGGCGCAGAAATTTTGGCCGCCGGCGAGGCATGAGCGAGACGCATACCCCGCCGGTGAGTCTGAAGCGAGCGGCCATCGGAGCCGCGACCGTAAGGAAGCGGTTAACAGTCCGCAAGTTATTTTTGCCCGACCCCGAAGCGTTATTGGCTTGGTGCAGGCCAGAGTTCAACGAGTTTTAAGCCCGGACCAGATCAACGTTATTGAGACTTAATCTCATTTGACCTCTATAACCGTTCCTCGTAGGCTCGCGGCCGTACTGGGTGATCCACGCCTGCGGCGAAGCGTGGATTGCTTGCGAGATTATCGCCGCGCGGAGTCATATTCATGATGGCCCAGAACAACTTTCCATCCGACGCTTCGCATACGGAATTTTTGCCGGGGCGCGATGGCATACCCTTGCAGGCCCTGACCCCCAAAATAAAGTGGGTGGTGTATGGCCTGGTAGTCGCCGTTGGGGCGGTGATTCTCGGTATTTTGGTGTGGCAGGGAATTGCTGCCGCGGGCAATCCCCCCGATCCCAACGACCCGGCCTCCAAAACCATCAGTCACGGCGCGGTGATGGTCAATGCCGGCATTTTGGTGTTTCGCGAAGGGTTAGAGGCCATTTTGGTGCTCGCGGCCCTTACCGCCAGTCTGGCCCGCACCGACCGCCATTATTGGAAGCCGGTGGCTATTGGTTCGGGTATGTCGTTCCTGGCCACGGTGGTTACGTATTTTGTGGCCGTGGCCATTCTGGCCGACATCAATGCCAACAACAACGCCAGCATGCTCAATGTACAAGCCGGCACCGGGCTGCTGGCGGTGGCGGTGCTGATGGTGATTATGAACTGGTTTTTTCACAAAATCTATTGGACCGGCTGGATTACCCATCACAACAATCGCAAACGCAACCTGCTGGAAGCTTGCAGCAGCAGCCAATCGGCCGTGTATTGGGGACTGGTCACGATTGGTTTTACCTCGGTTTATCGGGAAGGTTTTGAAGTGGTGATCATGTTGCAATCCTGGCGGCTGCTGGCGGGGCAAAGCGTGGTGCTGGCCGGGGCCGGCATTGGATTGGCCCTGACCTTGATGGTGGCGTTTCTGACTTTTGCCGGGCATTACCGGCTGCCTTATCGCAAAATGTTGATTCTCACCGGCGTGATGATCGGCGCGGTGTTGCTGGTGATGGTGGGGGAGAACGTGCAGGAAATGCAGCAGGCCAACTGGCTGCCCACGCACAATTTACCCATCACTTTTCCCGGCTGGGTGGAAAACTGGTTTGCCACCTTCCCCACGTGGGAAGGGCTAATCGGGCAAATGCTGGCGCTATTGTTTGTTGCCGGTACGTATTTTGGGGCCCAGTATTTCCGAGTGTGGCGGCCCGCCCGGCTGCGCCGGGCCGCTGCGGCCGAAGCGCCAGGCGGATGACGCCCGCGCATCGAGCACACATCCCAAGTATTTCGGTGCGGCAACCTTAAGGTTTAACAGATTCGAGATTTTCGCCGGCTGATGAACTCTCCATTTGACCCGCCGTGCGTTGAGGACTGGGCGGGAATGGAGTTTATCGGGTCTGGTTTAACCGCAGCCTGAATTTATGCCTCATGCGGCCACAGGGTGTCAATTTTTACGGAGTCTTTTATGCCCTCGCTGACCTCCCCCCAATGTGCTCTGTCCCCGGCCCAGTGGTCAATGCGCTGGGTGGCAGCTTTGGCGTTTTCAACCACCGTAGCCGCACTGGCCGGAATTCAGCGAGCGGGGGCGGATGGCATCGCTACCGCGCCTGCGACAGCGCCCGTACCCGCCACACCCGCCCCGGTGCCACAACCTGCCGCCGTGTCCCCCGCGGCCTCGAATTACGCCGACGACCTCACCGGAGGCTGGCTCGGAATTCGGTCCCAGATCCAACATTCCGGCGTGACTTTCGGCGGATCCCTGCTGGCAGATGGAACATGGGGGCTTTCCGGCGGAATGGAAACGCGTCAACCGGCGTTTCGGTCCCAGCTTACCTTGGATGTGAGTTTGAACACGCGAAGACTCTGGCACCTTCCCGGTGGTACCGTCTATGCATCCTATATGGGCCTGTGGGGCCACAATGGCAGCACCGCCCCGGTGGGATCCCTTCAATTGTATGATACGATTGTTAATCCACGTACCAGCACCCTCGATGAATTGTATTACGACCAGAAGTTTAGCGGTTGGGCGCAGATCCGCATGGGGCGTCAGGACGCCAGCGATTTCTTCGCCCAGCCGCCGGACGCGCAGCCGTTCCTCAACGACAGCCCCACCGAGTTTCCAACGCTCATTGACCCTCCGACGTTTCCAGATACGGCTCCGGGAATCGTTGTGGTGGTTGGCCCGAACAGCCCGCTGACGTTCAAATGGGGCGCTTACTATTTCGCCCGGTTCCACCCATCCGCGCTAGATCAGGCTCTTAATACACTCGAGCCAACGGATATTCCGCAGGGGACTTTTCTGATTGCCGAGGGGGATTATTCCTGGCAGCTTGATGGCCACCGCTCCGGAACTGCGGCGGTGGGCGGAAGCTGGGCCGCCAGTAAACTACCAACGCTCGACGGAGCGGTGCAGTCGGGTGGCGGGAACGTTTACTCGTATTTAGACCAGACACTTTGGAGCGATACCGCCAACCAGAGCATCGCCGCATTCGGTACGCTCATGGCCGCGGACAAACGAGTCAGCACGATCGATTTCGCATCGCAAGGCGGAGTGGTGGGAACCGGCCTTCTACCAGCACGGCCCACCGACCAGATTGGCCTTGGCTATGACTGGGCGCACATCAGTTCAAGGGCCGGCCTGCCCAAGCCCTATGAATTGGCGATCGAAGGCTTATACGCCTTCAACTGCGGCCACGGCTTCACGTTGGAGCCTGATCTGCAATACTATATCAACACTGGCGGCGGCCTATACCCCGACGCCCTGGCGGTTACTTTGCGTGTGAGCCTGTCGTTTTGAGCGGGGCGGCGGTGGAAGCGTTACCCGGAAGCTCCCGCAATTTATCGCCGCACCAGGTTCGAGTCCCTGGCGGAATTTACTTGCGGTCTATCCGGGCTGCAGTTTAGAATCTCTGGAACCTGATTTGGATTTGGGTTGGTCAAATGCGTTAAGTGAAGGAGCGAAAATGGAAGCGACACTTTCTCGCCGGCGTATGCTTGGGTTGTTGGCGCTGGCCGGTGCCGGCACCTGGATGTCGGCCGGCGAAGCGGCGGCTTTTGTAGATCCTTATGTCTGGCCCAGGTACAAAAGTAAAGTCCATTTTTATATCCGCGGTCGCTATCGCTACGTAACATCCAATGATATTCCCGATCACCAGGTGGGAAAATTTCCCGATCGAGGCTGTCCCAATACCATCCGGCCGCAAATGTTTCATTTCCGCATGCCCCTGCATCCATCGCGGGCCGGGCATTTTACCCCGCTGACCAACCGCATGGATTTCGGCATCGCCCGCGACGGCGTGGTGTTTGATCCGGGAACCGCTGATTTCTGGCACCATCAGCGCGATTCCGTCTGGAATTTCGAATTGTTGACCGGTTATGGAAATCTCGGCCTCGACCAAAGCCATGGCCATGTCCAACGCGATGGCACCTACCATTACCATGGCCTGCCTACAGAATTCATCAAGGTGAGCCATGCGTGGGGGCAGGTATTTCTCATTGGCTATGCGGCCGACGGCTTCCCCATTTACGGGCCATGGGGCTACCGAAAACCGCATGACTCCCATAGCGGAATCAAGACTCTGCGTTCCAGCTATCGGGTTAAAACCGGCTGGCGACCCAAGCCACCCCATGGCCCCGGCGGCAAATATGACGGAAAATATGCCGGGGACTTTGAATATGTCCCCGGCCGCGGAGATTTAGATCAGGCGAATGGCCGCTACGGAGTCACACCGGAATATCCACACGGAACCTATTATTATGTCATCACCGAAAGTTATCCGTTCGTTGGGCGTTATTTCCGCGGCACGCCGGATCGCAGCTTTTATAAACGGCCGCCGCGTGGTGGGTTTCGCCGTCCGGGGCCGCATGGGCCGGGCGGGTTTCGAGCGGGTGGCTGGCCGCCGCCGTTCGGGCCGCCGGGTGGTGGTTAACGCGCCGCACCACCAAGCTCGGACGGTAAAAGGTTCAAGCAAACCGAGCGGCGCGGCTTTGGCTATTGGAGGCCCATGACTGGGCAATGGCAAGATCGTATTGGTTTTAAGCCTGCCGGCTCCTCTTGTAGTGGTCTCAAAAGACTGGGCTGGAGCGGTCGCTGGCTCGCCCTGTCGGCCGCGGTGCTGCTTTTGGCCGGCTGCGGCACACGGATTCGCGATGTCACGGCCAACCCGCGCTATAAGACGGCTTTTCAGCCGGGCAGCCAATACGTGCTGCGCCAGTCGGCTTTGCTGGAGGTGTGGAACCATCCCACCCGGTACGCGCTGATTTCCAACTCCGCGGCCAATTTGCGCACGCCCCCTTCGGAATGTGGGCCGTGGGTTCACTACACCGATTATCGTTACCGCCGCAATGATGATGACGACGCCCAACGGTGTCTGCCGGTGTCGCTGGCCCAGTTGAAGAGGGCGGAATTACAACCCGATCGGGACGAACATGCGCCTCGGTATTACGAACATCGCCCGGAAAATCCGTTTCGCCCCCATCACCGCCATCAGAATCCGTGGATCCGCACGGTTTGCCCCTCCGGCACCCGAATACGCATTGTGGCTATTGATCTGCTCACCAGGGGCAGCCACCGCCAACTCATGCCGCTGGGCACCATATTGACCGGGCCGCTGGCCGGCCTGCACGTATGGTTGGGGGGAATTTGTTACGTCAATCCGTTTACGCGTTTATTGCGGGCAGACCCCATGTATCTGGTGGCAATAAAGGCTGTGCCGGCAAAGACCGGGCGAAAATAGCTCCCCACTTTTCGGCCGGTTCTTTGGCCCGCCGCTGGTGCTCCACCCGCCGCTACGTGCCAGCCGCCAGCGCCGGTGCATCCGCCTCCGGCAAGCCGGCCGGGGGCGTGGGCGGGCCGCGGCGATGGCGACGGGATTTGAGCCAGGTTTGGAACTCCTCCAGGTAGACGTAAAATACCGGTGTTACCAGCAGAGTTAAAAACTGGGAGAAGAGCAAGCCGCCAACCACCGCCAGGCCCAGCGGCCGGCGCGTTTCGGAATCGGCGCCAATTCCGATGGCAATCGGCAGCGTACCCAGCAGGGCCGCCATGGTGGTCATCATGATGGGCCGGAACCGCACACTGCACGCCCGATAAATGGCCTCCACGGGGCTGGCCCCTTTATCGCGTTCCACAATGGCAAAATCGACCATCATGATCCCGTTCTTTTTTACCAATCCGATAAGCATAATCACGCCGACAAAGGCGTACAGATCCAAAATTTTTCCAAAAATCATCAGGGTCAACAAGGCCCCAAGTCCCGCAAAGGGCAGGGCGGTCAAAATCGTAATCGGATGAATAAAACTTTCATACAAAATACCCAGCACAATGTAGATGACCACCACGGCCACGAGCAACAGGATGCCCATGTTGATCACCGCTTCTTTGAAAAGCTGGGCCGCACCCTGAAATTGCGTGATGATCTGCGGCGGCAGGGTGGCTTTGGCGGTTTTTTGAATCTCGTCGACGGCCTTGCTTAAGGAATAGTTGGAGGCGACGTTGAACGAGATGGTTACCGATGGGAATATCCCGGTCTGATTGATCATCAGCGGCCCCACGCTTTTGGTGACATGCGTGACCGCGTTGAGCGGAACCAACTGTCCGGTGGCGGAGGTTACGTACAAGAGGGAAAGATCTTCCGGATTGCGCTGGTACTTGGATTCCGCTTCCATAATGACTTCATATTGGGCCTGGGGATCATAAATGGTGGAAATTTGTTCCTGGCCGTAGGCTAAGCCCAGGGCATCTTCAATGGCCTGGTGGCTCACGCCCAGAATCTGGGCCCGGTTGTCATCAGGCACAATGTTGACCTGCGGGGTTTTGATGAGCAGATCATTGTTCACCTCTTCCAGACCCGGCAACTTGCGGAGTCGGTCGGTGAGAATCGGGGCATATTTGTACAGTGCCGCGGTGTCCGGGGACATCAGGGTAAATTGATATTCCGCCTTGGTAAGCTGCCCGTTGACGTTGATCGGCGGGATGTTTTGTAAAAACGCCTTGATGCCGACCACACGGGCGAATTTAGGCCGAAGTTCGCTGATCACCTGATCGGTGGTGAGCGGCCGATCACCGGCGGGCTTCAAGTGAAAAAACATGTCACCGCCATTGGTGGCACCGAACGGACCGCCCCCGGCCAGAGACATGAAATTCTCAACATTGGGGTTATTTCCGACCATTTTGGCCAGAGCTTGCTGGTGCTTCACCAGCGAATCAAAGGAAATGCCCTCAGCGGCCTGAGTGGCCACGAGAATATGGCCGCTGTCGCCGGCGGGGATAAACCCTTCCGGTATCGTGGCCAGCAGGTGCAGGGTAAGCCACAAGGTGGCGACGGCAAGGATGGCTACCAGCAAACGGGCCTTAAGCATGCCGCGCAGCAACCAGAGGTAAATTTTCAGGGATCGATCAAAGAGGCTTTCCATGAAGCGGTAAAGGAAGTTGTGGCGACGGTGCCGCTCGTCGCGCAAAATGCGGCTGCAGAGCATGGGGGTCAGGGTCAGGGAAATGGCGCCGGAAAATAGAATGGCCGCGGCCAGGGTAATGGCGAATTCGTTGAGCAAACGTCCGATGATGCCGCCAAGAAAGATAATGGGAATAAACACGGCCACCAGCGAAAGGGTCATGGAGATGATGGTAAAACCTATTTCGCGCGAGGCCTGCAGCGTGGCCTGCATAGGCGTCTGTCCCATTTCAATATGTCTATAAGAATTTTCCAGCATCACCACCGCGTCGTCCACGATAAAACCGACCGCCAGGGTTATCGCCAGCAGGGAAAAATAGTCGATGGTGAAGTGCATTTCGTACATCACGGTGAAGGTGCCGATGATCGCCAGCGGCATGGCAATGACCGGAATGATCGTGGCGCGGATGCTTTTGAGAAACCCGAAAATGACCAGGGTGACGAGAATCAGAGCCAGCCCCAGGGTCAGTTTGACATCCGCCACGCCGGCGCGAATATCCAGTGACTTATCATACATGGTGGTCAGCGTCACCGATGCGGGAATGCTGGCCCGCAGCTTGGGCAGCAGCTTTTCAATGTCATCCACCACTTGAATGGTATTGGCCGCGGGCTGCTTTTGAATGGCCAGAATCACCGCCCGGCTGCCCTTGCCGTGGGCGTAGTACCAGGCTTCCATTTTGTCATTGACCACGCTGTTGATGACATGGGCCACCTGGTCCAGCCGAACCACCGCCCCGGTGGCTTTGTTGTATTGCACAATCAGCGGTCGATAGGCCGCGGCGGTGGTCAATTGGCCGTTGGAATAGACCTGGTAAGCCTTGTGCACGCCCCAGAGTGTGCCGGTGGGTTGGTCCACATTGGCGGCCTGAATGGTCTGCATCAACTGGTCCACGCCGATGCCGCGGGCCGCCAGGGCCTTGGGGTTCACCTGAATACGTACGGCGTAGGTCTGGGCCCCATACACATTCACCTGGGCCACGCCGTCAACTTCCGAGATGGAATCGCCCAGCAGATTTTCCGCGTAATCATCCACGGTGTACATGGGCAAGGTTTTAGATTCCAGCACCAATAGCAAAATAGCCTGCTCGGCCGGATTGACTTTCCGGTAGGTCGGCGGATTGGGCATGTTGTGCGGCAACTGACCGGAGGCCTGCGAAATGGCGGCCTGCACATCCTGGGCGCAGTTGTTGATGTTGCGGCGAAGGGCAAACGTAAGGGTAATGGAGGTGGATCCCTGGGAACTCTGGCTGGTCATGGCCTGCAAGCCGGCAATTTGCGTGAACTGCTTTTCCAGCGGCGTGGCCACCGATGAAGCCATGGTGTCGGGATTCGCTCCGGGCAATGAAGCGCTGACCACAATCGTGGGGAAACCAACATCCGGCAGATCGCTCACCGGCAACTGCCAATAAGCCATGATGCCGAAAATAACCAAGGAGGCCATCATCAACGTGGTGGCCACGGGACGGCGGATGAATAGTGCCGATATGTTCATGGCCGGTCCCTTGTGGTAGCCGCCGCGCGGCTGGTTGGCACCACACGGGCGCGGCCTGGACCGGTGGCGGGCGCTGACCGAGCCGGGCCTACCAGACCTTTTTTCACCACTTCCACCGGTTTGCCGTCAACCACATTGAGTTGGCCATCGGTGATGACGGTTTCGCCGGCGGATAAGCCCTTGGCAATGACCGCCATGTCGTTATAGGAAAAAGCTTCCTCGACCCGCCGCATCTGGGCAATGTGCCCGGGTTGCAGGACAAAAACATATTCGCCGTTTTGTCCGGTTTGCACCGCCTGAACCGGCACCACCACCGCATTTTTTTTAATGGTCACCTGCAGGGTGGCATCCACGAATTCCCCCGGCCATAATTCTTCCTGGCCGTTGGCAAAGGTGCCCATCAATTGAATCGAGCCTGTGGTATCATTGACCGCATTGTCAATAAAACTCAAATAGCCTTGCAATTGCGGTCCCGGTGCGCCATGCGCATGGGCGTAGACGATGAGCCTCGGATCTTTCCGCTGGGCTGCAAGAATCGGGTATAGATCACTTTGCGGCAGCGAAAAGGAAACATAAATTGGCCGCATCTGGTTGATCACCAGCAAATTGGTGGTGGTGGCTTTTACATTGGTGCCCACGAAGGCTTGCAAATTTCCGGCCTTGCCGTTGAGCGGCGAGCGAATGGTGCAGTAACCCACATTGATTTGGGCGGCCGTCACGCCGGCCTGGGCGGAATCGACCGCCCGCCGGGCCGCCACCAGCGAAGCCTGGCCATTGGCCACATTGGCCTTGGCCTGATCATAGGTGGATTTGTACGCGTCATACTGGGTGACGGACAAGGCCCCGTTCGCGGTGCCAATTTTTTTGGCCCGCCGCCAGTCCGCCAATGCGTCCACATACGCCGCCTGATAACCATCCAGTTTGGCCTGGGCCACCACCACATTCGCCTGGGCCTGGGCCAAAGCCGCCTGAGCTTGCAAGAGAGCGGCCACAAATGGCCTCGAATCCAGCGTGAAAAGCACCTGCCCTTGGCGCACGTCCTGGCCCGGCTGGATCCGCACCGCGTTGATGATGCCATCCACCTGGGTTTGCAGCGTTACCGATGATACCGGCTGTACCACCCCGATGTTGGTGAATTGCACCGGCACATTGGAAAGCTTGGCCACCGCCACTTTCACCGGCGGCGGCAACGCCGCGGGTGGGGCAACGGCCTTTTTAGCACATGCAGGCAACGCCAGAATCGCCAGCCCTAGAACGGCGGCCCGCCAAAGCTGTGCATGTTGCAAAATTCTTATGCGATGTCGAAGAGCCTTCAAAACCGGTGCTCCGGACTAACATTAACCATTGGCGCTGGCTGGTCGCTCTGGCTGATCCAGCAAACAGGCCAGTATAGTCCGCGCAGCGGCCTTGGTCTATAAGATAACAGTATTGAGTATGATTAAAGTTGCAGCCACCGCGCGGGCATCACCGCCCGCGCCGGCCCTGCTCTTGGCGATAAACGTGGTAAAACCGCGGCTGCGGCCGGCGGTTAAAGAATCCTTGGGGTTGGTTGTTGCCGATCGGGTGCCTACAATGCTTTGTGGCGTTGGTGAACTCTTACTGCAAGGATAAAGTTTTATGATGCAAACACATGGTTATGCTGTCCAAGATGCCTCCTCTCCACTGGCACCGTTTATTTTTTCCCGCCGGGAACCCGGACCTCACGATGTGCATATTGAAATTCTTTATTGCGGCATTTGCCATACAGATTTGCATCAGTGCCGCAATGACTGGGCAGGTTCCACCTATCCCATGGTGCCCGGCCATGAAATTATTGGTCGGGTGAAAGCGGTGGGGGCACAGGTGAGCAAACTCAAAGTCGGCGATTTTGCGGGTGTCGGCTGCATGGTGGACTCCTGCCGGCAATGCGCCGCCTGCCGCGCCGATCTGGAACAATATTGTGAAAAAGGCCCGGTCTGGACTTACAATTCCCGAGAATACCAGAGTCAAGAACCCACGTATGGCGGGTACAGCGAGCAGATCGTGGTGGAAGAGCGTTTTGCGGCCAAAGTACCTTCCACTCTTGATCTCAAAGCCGCAGCCCCGCTGTTGTGCGCGGGTATTACCACCTATTCCCCGCTGCGGCATTGGAAGGTTGGCAAGGGGCAGAAAGTGGGCATTATTGGTTTGGGCGGCTTGGGGCACATGGGGATTAAATTTGCCAAAGCCATGGGCGCACATGTGGTCATGATTACCACATCTCCGGCCAAGGCCAAAGATGCGCTGCGTCTGGGTGCCGATCAGGTTCTGATTTCCCGTGATCCCGCGGCCATGGCCAGCCATGGCAAGAGTTTTCATTTTCTACTCAATACCATTCCCAACGGGCACGACCTTAATCCCTATGTTGGTCTGTTAAAGCTCGACGGCACGATGGTGATGGTGGGAGCCTTAACCGCCCTGACCCCGCCGCTGACGGGTGCCAGCATCATTCACGGTCGCCGCAGTGTGGCCGGATCGGCCATTGGCGGCATGGCGGAGACGCAGGCGATGCTTGATTTTTGCGCCCAGCATCACATCGTCTCGGATGTGGAAGTCATTGCCATCCAGGACGTCAACAAAGCTTTCGACCGCCTGCTGAAAAATGATGTGCATTATCGCTTTGTCATTGACATGGCATCGTTAAGAAGAAAGCATTAACTCGACCTTTGCCATTTTTGCGCCTTCACGCGGCGCAGCGCAGGTAGTCCAGCAGCGTCGATAAACAAGCCGCTTTGACGGACAAGGCGTATCCACCAATGCGCCATCAATACCCGCGTGCAGGAAAACTGCAGGCCACCGCTGCCCGCGAAAGCACCTTGCGCCCAGGAAAACAATCCCTCGGCTGGTGGTGCCCGCAAACCGGCGGCCAATTGCCAAGCATTGCGCCGCTGGCTCAAGGTTGGCCGCCTTGTGCTTTATCGGCGGAGATTTGCGGCCTTGAAAAAAACTCTCCAGCCGCGTGGTATGCGCTGGCCTAAACGCCCGGCGGGTACGCCTGCCCGCTCTTTGCAAACCCTCCTGTAGCCTTGGGCCATCTGCGCATAGCGGATATCTGGATCATCAGATTATGTTTTTCCGGCGAAATACCCTATCATGGGCGAATGACTGGCGGCCCCTGGGGAACCAATGCGTAATGGCTTTTAATTTTCAGATTATTCAAGGTGGAATGGGGGTGGGCGTTTCCAATTGGGCGCTGGCCCGGGCGGTGGCCCAACGGGGCCAACTCGGTGTGGTTTCCGGCACCGGCATTGCCAGTATCCTGGCGCGCCGCCTCCAGCGGGGAGATATCGGCGGCCACATGGCCCGGGCGGCGGCGGCATTTCCGGCCCAGGCCCTGGTGCGCCGCGTGTGGGATTGTTATTACGTCTCCGGCGGTATTGCTCCGGGAACGCCTTTCAAGTCCAATCCAGCACCAACCATTCACTTTGGCCGATCGCTGCTGGAACTTACCGTGCTGGCGGCATTCATCGAAGTGTTTCTGGCCAAGGAAGGTCATGGCGGTCCGGTGGGTATCAACCTGCTGGAAAAGGTGCAAACCACCACGCTCCCCTGTCTGTTTGGGGCCATGCTCGCCAACGTCAATTACGTGCTCATGGGGGCCGGCATTCCCAGACTTATTCCCGGAGTGCTCGACGCGCTGGCCCGCGGTCAGGCGGCCGAGTTACGGGTGGACGTACAAAATGCTACCGCGGAAGATGATTTTTCCAGCCGCTTTGATCCAGCCACCTTTTGGGCCAATAACCATGATGGCCCCGGTGTCCCGGCAGCGCTGCCGCGGCCGGCCTTCCTGGCGGTTGTTTCGTCGGCTACGCTGGCTCTTACCCTGGCCCGAAAATCCAATGGTCGGGTGGATGGTTTTATCGTCGAGGGATCTGTGGCCGGCGGACACAATGCTCCGCCACGCGGACCGTTGCAACTCTCGGCGGGCGGCGAGCCGATCTACGGCCAACGCGATATCGTCGACCTGGAGAAAATCGCTGAAATAGGCCTGCCGTTTTATCTTGCCGGCGGATTTGCCACACCCGATCAACTATTGGCCGCGCGGCGGCTTGGCGCCGCTGGCATTCAGGTGGGCACCGCCTTTGCCTTCTGCCGGGAATCGGGCATTCGCGATGATCTCAAAGCCCAGGTTCTACAATCGGCCCAAGCCGGCCGGGCAGAGGTCTTTACCGATCCCGTGGCTTCGCCCACCGGATTTCCGTTTAAGGTGCTGCAACTGCCGCAATCACTTTCCGTCACCGAGATTTATGCCCGCCGCGTACGCCGCTGCGACATGGGTTATTTGCGCGAAATTTACCGTCGTGATGACGGGCAGGCGGGCTATCGCTGCGCCGCCGAGCCGGTGGAAATTTATATGGATAAAGGAGGACTGCAAAGCCGCACCGTCGGCCGCAAGTGTCTCTGCAACGCCCTGTTTGCCACCGTCGGCCTCGGCCAGACTGACGCGGCGGGTGTGGGCGAGCCTCCGCTGGTCACCGCCGGCGATGACGTCGGCCAAATCGGCCGCTATCTGCGCCCCGGCAGCACCGGTTATTCCGCCGCCGATGTGTTGGACTTCATCCTGGCTCCGCCAGCCCCCCCTGTTCCCCAGCCTCGCCCGGAATAACAATTGTCGTCAGGCGGTGCGCAACAACTTGCTGATGTCTTCGCCGTTGCGCCATTTTTTGTAGATCATCAACGATTGTTCAATCACCGGGAAAGCGTAATCCGCCGGTAAAACATCGTCCACCACCACGCGCTTGTTTTCCAGCGATTTGTAATCTTCAAAAAAGCGCTTCAGTACCGCCAGCCGGTGCGGCGGCAACTGATGCACATCATGGTAGCTGTTATATTCCGGATCATTGACATGGACCGCAATAACTTTATGGTCCACCTCGTTTTGGTCTTTCATCGTCATCAGGCCTATGGCTCGTGCTTCCACAATGGTCAGTGGATACACGGGTTCGGCCCCCAGCACCAGCACATCCAGCGGATCACCGTCATCGGCCATGGTCTGCGGAATAAAACCATAATTGGCCGGATAATACACCGCCGAATGCAGCACCCGATCCAGCTTCAGCAGACCGGAGTGCTTTTCCAGTTCATACTTGTTCGAAGCCCCCAGCGGAATTTCAATGATGGCATTAAAAACCGATGGCAGCAGCCCTTCGCCGGGACTCACATCGTGCCAGGGGCTAACACCACGGGTCGGTACGTAAGGGGCAAGTTTACCAGCCACAAATAACTCCAAATATCAGATGACCAGAACCACACCCGATCAGTTTAACCCGCTGCGGCAAATTGTTCCAGCCCACCGCGTAGAGCTTATGAAACGGGTGTATCCATTTCTATAAGGCCCGCTCCGCATTCTCGCGATGCCCCTGTTTTGTGGTGCAGGCGTCCCCGCCGTTGAGGCATGGATGCCGAAATCCCGATGGGGCAGGAGCCACGCATCGGGAAGGCATGGATGCCGAAATCCTCGATGCTGGAGGACCAGCCCATCGGGACTGATCGCTGAAAGCTGACCGCTGACCGCTCCTGGCTTGTTGGCGTCTAAAAAGGGAACCCGCCGCGAGGCAGGGTGGGAAGCAACCGGAGACGAACAACCAGATCGGACCGCAGGCATCTTGCCTGCAGCAGGATGCCACACCAGCACACGGGATTGCCACAACCCCCCAGCCCGGCCATTATTTGGCCGCGGCGTCCCGATGAATCGGGACTGGCCGTTGCTGCGTCATCGGCGTCTGAAAAAGGTACCCGCCGCGAGTCTATGGCGTATCCACCGCCACCGGCAGCACCATCACCAGCAACGATTTACTCTACCAGACAATTTACCCCTCCGTGGTTGTGGGACAGCCGCCCTCGGCTGTCAGCAATTCGTATAACGCTCTTGGCCAAGTTATCTCTACCACCGATCGCAACGGCAACGTGCATAATTACACCTACGACAATTTTGGCCGGCAAATCAGCGACACCGTTACCACGCTGGGTACGGGTGTCGATGGCGGTGTCCTGCGAATCGATACCGCCTACAATCCCGGCGCGCCGGGACCATATCTATTAACCAGCTATGCCGATACCGCAGGTACGCAGATCGCCAACCAGGTGGTAAACATCTACAACGGCGCTGCGGCGCAGCCTCGCCCGCCGTCTCGACTAGACGCACGGAATGGCCCGGACTGATGGCGGCATCCATGGCGGGGAATATGAGACCGTCTGATTATGGTCCATGGAGGCTCGGTTCCAACGCCTCATCGGGTTTTCTCCCGCCAGCAAGATACCCAAAGGCATTCTGTAATTCAAAATGGTTAGACTAATTCATGTAACCGGCGACGCTGGGCGAGGCGAATGGTGGTGGGACGGCTCGCGGATTGGCGACCGCTGCCGATGCCGAGGTGATGGCCCGGAGCCAGCCTGTCAGCCCGCCCGCTTTTCGGCCAATATGCCAAGGTAGGCCCGGCGATCATCATTGACGAAAAAAAGCCGCTTGACGGCTATTTCCACGCTGGGTAACGTGGTGGGGTACATCGGGGATGACAATGCGAGCGGTTCGAGAAATGAAAAATATCGTACCACAACCGGCTTGGAAATAAAGAAACGGGTGGCTGTCCCTAGAGTCGATCCATGCGGTGATCAACGACGACCCTTGGGCGTTGATATACGCCGCGTGCCAAGCCTGAACGGGAGCAACAATGGGGTGTCGAAATGGACTAGGGGAAAGTGCCGCAGCATGGCTGGCGGTGGGCACTAGCGCGGTGGCGTTGGCCGGCGGCCTGGCGCGGACTGGAACGGCAGCGGCTAACGCGCGCCTCGCCATCTTCGGGCTGGTGGCCGCCGTGGGCGGCGCGCCGGTGTCCGGATGTCGCGTGGAGGCGTTCCCTCTCGGCCGGCCCCACACGGCCTCTGGCCAATCTGGGCCGGCCAACCGAGCCGGCATGTTCTTCCTGGATAAGAGACTTGGCTCCGGCAAATACGTCTTTGAGGTCTCCCAAGGCCGTGCCGTGGCGCGCGTGCCGGTGACGATAACTAAATCCGCCTCTTGGTACAGGATTTTAAGCCTTAGAGTACCGCGTGCTATGGCGGGATCGAACGCCCGGCGGAAGACGAGCCGCCATGGTGGTGTCAGAATTTTTGGGCAGGTAACCGGTCCCAACGGCACGATGCCGCTGGCCGGGATGTCCGTGGGCGGCCAGCGCTTAATGGGATGGCGTCGACTTGTGTGCCTCCGGCCCCAAGTTAGCAACCGGCTTGGCCTCTTTGCATTCGACGGCCGACTTCGCCCAGGGTTGTACTGGATTCGCGCTGAAATGGTGTCTAGGCATCCCGCTGCGCGCGGAGTAGTCGCCTCGGCCCGTTTGCCCGTTGCGGCTCCCCCTCAGAAAGAAATTGTACTGCGACTCAGGGCCGGTGCGGGATCGGTTGGCGGCCGCGTATTTGATTCCGCCGGGCAACCCGTTGTCGGAGCATTCGTCACTCTACGAAAGAAGGGAGGGTTGACGTTCTTCGATGTGCGCACCGGCGTGGGCGGCCGCTATTTAATGCGGTACGTGGCGCCCGGCAAATACACAGCCAGTGCGCTTTGCTCGTTTGGCGCGCGCGGACACCGTGAAATAGGCAAGAAACTCCGTGTGGCAGGGCCGTATGTGATAGTGGTTGGTAGGCGGCCGGTGCGGAAGAATTTTCGATTGGGCCGCCCGCTCCGCGCTGTGCCGGGGGCGGCAGGGTAGGGCTGGGCTGACGAAAATATCCGCCACTTCTCATCCGACCCGTGTTGCGCCGTCGTCCAGCCCGGCCATTGTTTGGCCGTGGCCCAGCAGGCTTCCGCCGGGCAAACAAAATGCAAAATCACCGTCTGCTCCCGCCGCCGAATCCCCCAACGCGCAACAGAATCAACTTTCGCACCACCCCCGTTATTTGCCCAATTCTCAAGGTTTTCATCAGTCCAGGGTAGGGCGGCCTGCGGGCTGCGGCCGGCTGGTGCGCCCGGTGGCCGCGAATTCCCAGGGGTTTTGAGTTTCCAAGGCGGTGGTTAATCCAGGTGAAACATTTCCGGTAGTTCTACGGACTTGGGGCTATTGTCCGGGTTGGCCGGCATAAGATCCTTCATGTGCTTCCACCATTTGCGGCAAATTTCCGTCTGGGCGATGGCTTGCCAGCGCTGCTCACTTTCAATTTCCACATAGCCAAAAAGTTGCCGGGTTTCCGGGTGCAAAAAAATCGAATAATTGTGTACGCCATGGGCTTTGAGCGTATCCAGCAGTTCCTGCCAGACGGGGTTATGCCGCCGCCGGTATTGATCTTCCTGACCCGCATACACGGACATGACAAAGGCTTTTCGTATCACGGTGCTATTACCTCCAGGCAAGGATTCATGGCGGTTAATCATAACCCAAGCGGGTCATTTCTTCCTTGAGAAAATCAAGGTTGACGGTGGGGGGCCGGCTTTTCCAGCGGCCCACGGCATCGGGCTTCACGGCAATTTTCACCATGGGTACGCCCAGAAACTGGGTAAGCTTTTCCAGCGTGGCGGCTTGATCCAGCACAAAATCTTCAAACCGCAGGTTTAAAAAACGCCGGGGCCGGGGGGTTTCGCGGACTAAATCCGCCTGATACTTCCAGCTCAAGGCCCGGGCCAGTTGCACGTCCGGCACGTCATCGCAGGGTATGCCAAAATCGCTCAGGCGGTCGGTCAGGTGATCGCTTAGGATGCAATCGCGCGGATCTCGCACCCAATGAATGTAATACGCATCCGGATACATACGGGCGATCCAGGGGAAAATAAGCGTGGTTTCGGGAAGTTTCCAGCCCTTACGCACGGCGGGGCTGGCGATGATGCTTTGCAGATAGGTTTCGACCAGCCGGCGAAATTCCGGGTCAATTTCTCCTTCCAGCACTCCGGAAAAATCCCACTGGAATTGACCCTGATATTTGATACGGCGGCTGAAAATGCGACAGGCTTCGTAGAGGGGTTCGGGCGGGAGCAAATCTCCGGATTCATTTTGGGTGGTGCCCATGAAAAAGCCGCTCTGGGCCAGCGTATGGGAAATCGCCCGCGTGCCGGAATGCCCGCGGCCAATCACTGTAACCAGCGTGGTGGGGTCCGGGTGATGCTCGCCTTTATCCGCGTATTTGTCGCGTGCCTGCAATTTGGCCGCGGCCTTAGGATCTCCAATATGCATGCTATCATAGGCCTGCTGGCTGGTTTTGAATGGCCCCACGCCCTTGAGACCATGCCAGTCGCCCTGGGTCAGCATGGGATTGGTGATACCCGTTTGTTTTTCGCGCAGCGCAATGAAAGCGTTCATTTTTGCGCGCAGCTTCCGCACAATTTCCGGGCGCTTCGCGGCCACATTCACATTTTCGCCGGGGTCTTTGACCAGGTCATACAACTCCACCGTCGGCTTAAAGTGGAAGTCTGGTTCCAGCGCTTCAATAAACTTCCATTGCGGCGTGCGCCAGCCATGCTTGCGCATCCACGTACATTCGGTGATGTAGAACTCGCGGTCAAAAGAGGGGACTCGGCCCTTGATCAAGGCGTTTAAGGATTTTCCGTCGAACCGGTCCGGCACCTTGATGCCCGCGAGATCCAAAATTGTGGGCACCAGATCTTTGTGCAGGTTGTACCCCTTGATGCGTTTGCCCGCGGGCACCTTGGCGGGGTAGCGGATAATCAGGGGTACGTGCAAGGTAACATCGTAAAGACCATGATGATCAAACCAGCATTCATGGTCATAAAGCGTTTCGCCATGATCGCCGTTGAGCACGATGATGGTATTGTCCAAAACGCCCAGGGCTTCAAGCTGAGTTAAAAGCCGGGCGATGCACGTGTCCATGTAGGCCAAGGCCCCGTCGTATTGGGCGATAATGTAGTCTTTGTCGGTGATGCCGGGGGGCATCCAGGAGCGAAAATAATCGGCAAAGGGTTTGAAGGCCATGACCGGATCCATCGAGCGGTTCTTCGGGTCACATTCGTTGCCCTGGTAAAACAACCGGTCGAAGGGCTGCGGCGGCAGATACGGAGAATGTGGGTCCATGTGCCGGAGGAGCACGAAAAAGGGTTTCTTTTCGCCGACCAGCCGGGCGAATTCCGGCTCGGCCACGGCATTGAGATTTTCCGCCTTGGGCGAGCGGCCTTCATTCCATGAACCCCAGCCGGTGAACTCCAGATATTTATCAAACCCGCGGGAAGCGGGGTTCCATCCAAAGCCCACGCAAGTGGTGTTATAGCCCTGGCTCTTGCAGATTTCCGCCAGGGTGCGCACCTTCGGCGTCAGCGGTCCCTGATGCCGCAGCGCCACCACTTGCGTACCGAAACAATCTTGGCCTGTGAGCATCGACGCATAGGCGGGGGTGGTTGGAATATGCTGGGAATAGGTACGCTCAAAGAGCGTTCCCTGTTGGGCCAGCCGGTCCAGATGCGGGGTGGTAAGCCGGGAATAGCCATAAGCACTCATGTGATCCGCCAGCAGCGAATCCACCGCGATGAGCACAATGTTGGGCGGACGTTTTTGGGCGGTTTTCTTTTTCTTGGCCATTTGCAAGATCCTCTGGTTAAAGGTCAAAAGTTATTTTCCACGCTATTTAGTCGCCACCACCCCAGTGGGAGCGCAGCTCGGAGATTGCCACCCGCCGACCCAACTTCGCCGATAGATGGCACGCCAGCGTCATTTCCAATACGATTCGGCCTTCTTCCGCCGTGGCGATCGGCTCGCGCCGTTTGTGCATAAACGCCAGCAGTTCTGGGGCCAGGGCCGCAATGCGCAGGCCATGGTTGGCTGGGGTTGCAATATCACTGACCTGCCAATCTTTGCCGCCTTCCAAAAACCATTTCAGGCCCAGGGTTGGCCGGGCGGATGCTGGTGCATTGCAACTGGGCACGTCGCCATAGTTTTGGATCACCACGCCGCGCGGCCCGACAATTTCCGTGGTATTTTCTCCCGCCAGCATGGTAAACGAGCTTACCACCTCCGCTAAAGCTCCGTCCGGGTATCGAAAGACCGCGATTCCCTGATCATCGGGAACCTTGGGGTTGTGCCGGGTCACGATTTCAGCCGAAACACTCTCCGGCCGGCCCAGCATCCAATACACAAAATCGATGGCATGGCAGGCATCATCCGCCCACATGCCCCGATTCAGGGAAGGATTGACATGCCAGGAGTCCACCAGCCACGGCCAGGCTTGAGTGGGCAGGCCGTGGCGGCGGCGCATCATATATACCGGCCCGATACGGTCTTCCCGGACCAGTTGGCGCATCAATACATTTTGCGGATCAATGCGCATCTGCCAGGCCAGGGTAAAGGCCACCCGGTGTTGCTCCACCGCCCGTACAATGCGGTCCGCTTGATCCAGCGTCAGGGCCAGCGGCTTTTGCAGGACGATGGTTTTGCCGGCCTGGGCGGCAAGTTCCACCAAATCCGCGTGCAGAGAGGTCTCCGCGCCGATAACCACCGCGGAAATATCGGCCCGGGCCAACAGCGATTCGGCGGATGGTTCCTGGGCCAGATTAAATTTTGCGGCATTGTCGGCGGCCCGACGGGCCTCATGATCCCATATCGCCGCCACCCGGATCTGCGATGGGTCAAGCTTGGCCCATTCCCCCAGATAGGTGCCCACATGCCCGTGGGCGATCCCCAAGATGCCGATGTTCAGCGTCATCTGCGTCATTCCCTTTGGCATGTGGCCACGCGGATGGTTCAGCGGGCCTTACACGCCTGCAAACAGGCTTGCATGTGGCCCCGCGATTCCGCGGCAATGGCCACGCAGCGCGGTACGTCGTAGGCCTTGGCCCCAATCACTTCCAGATTCACCGGCCCGGTGTAGTGATTTTCATGGAGCACCCGAATATACCCCAGCAAATCGATGTCCCCACGACCATTGGCCTGCATTTCCGGCGTGCCGGGGTTCTGTTGGCGCCCCTTGCAATCGCGGATATGGACGTGCCGAATGCGGTGCACCACCGCCCGAATCGCTTCCACCGGGTTTTCGTTGGCCCGGTAAATATGGCTCGGATCCATATCCAAACCGAAGGATTTCGAGGCAATGGCATTGAGCGCCGTAAGCGAAGTGGGGGTGTTATAGATGGCCGCTCCCACATGCGCCTTTACACACAGTGTCAGGCCGAAGGTTCCCGCTCTATCCGCGAGCTTACCGAGCGAATCAATGGCTTGGCGCAGGCTGGCTTCATCACCGCTTTTGCCGCCGGGGCCACAGTTGATGATCGGAATTCCCAGCTCCACCGCCGCGGCAAACGCGGCCTCCATCTTGGCGGAATCCTGTGACGGTTGTTCCATCGCCAGCAGGGGCAGATTGTACTTTTTGGAAAGCTCGCGAATGGGAGCCACCAGTGCCTTCCACCGGTCCAGCACCAGATGTTCGCTCATACCGTCAATGGCCGAAAGCTCGATGCCATCGTATCCGCAGGTGGCCGTCCAGCGGAAGGCCGTTTCCATATCGTGTCCACCAAAAAGTACCGAATTGATGCCCAGTTTCATAAAGTATCCTTATGTAAAAACAGTCTCTATGGGAAAATGGCCACATCCTAATGGCCGCAATCGTTTTACTGGTCTTGGTCGGCAAGCGCTGCCGGCCCCGGCCGCCGCGGTCACGCCGTCGGCACCGTTACAATGCACCCCTTATCCCAGGATTCAATCGCGGCTTCAATCACCAGTTGGGCCTTGAGCGCGTCCTCGGCTTTGCCATCCACTTTTTCCGGGGGTGTTTTTTTTAGCAGGTCATCGACCCAGGCGTTAATGCGTGATTGGAACGTATCGCCAAAGCCCATCATACCGCCAAGATAATCGAAGATCTCCGCCTCTTTGGAATTGCGGTTGTGGAACCGCAGCCGTTCGCAGGCCTCTTCAATGACGACCCGCCCCTTCGACCCTACCAGTTCGCAGGTTTCCAGCCCGTAGCCGCCGCCGGCATCATAACTGCCGGTAAGGTTGCCGATGGCACCGCCGGCAAATTGCACGTTCATCTGCACATTGGACCAGATATTTCGCCCCGGCCCCTTTTTGAAAAACGCCTGCACTTTGGCGATGTCGCCGCCGAAGTAGCGCATGACATCGATGGAATGGGGGTGTAAGGCCCGCATGTGAAAATGGGGGCTGCTTTCGTTGGGGTTGTTAATCCACATCGTCATCTTGATGATGTTGATTTCGCCCAGGCGTCCTTCGGTTTGCCAATCTTTGGCGCGGCGGGCCGCGGGTGTAAAGCGGTGATTCAGATTGATGGCGTAGGGTAGATTTTTCGATTTCGCCAGAGCCACCATCTCCCGGGCCTTGGGTATTTCATTGGAAATGGGCTTTTCCCCCAGCACCGGCAAACCGCCGGCGAGCAATTCCATGGTGGCCTGATAATGATCGCCGCCATTTTCCTTGCCGCCGGTCGTCATGCTTACCGCATCAATTTTTACCCCGGAGGCCAGCATTTCCCGGATGGAATTAAAACCAGGGCACTGAAAAGTTTTCGCCGCCGCATCCACCCGTTCCTTGATAATATCGCAGACAGCCACCAGTTTGACCGCTTTGTTATTCTGATAGCAGCGGGCGTGGGTATTGCCGATACCGCCCATTCCAACCACCGCAACATTGAGCATGAGAACTCCTTTGTGCCTGTAAAAATCCAGTCGCCGGCCAGCCTCTGGCCGACTGTGCCACCAAAACGCGGTGCGCACAAGCGGGTATTATGCCATCTGTGCGGCCATTACCGCCAGCATAAAATGGTGAAAAATTTGCACTTTTTTGCGATGGTGTTCCGGCCCAGCCGCTCTGGGCAAATGCTCTGCGGAACCGGGGTATAAACCGCCGGCGGCCAGAGGCCCATGGGGCTGGGGCCGGCCGGAGTACTCTTGAGCGACCGGTCAGGCCGATGGCGGCTGTTGGGAAGTGGTCAGGGCCGGGGCCTGGGGCGATTTTGCATCCGGCATTCCGGGATAGGCCACCGGCTTTGACGGTGGATCCTTTATATGCAGCAGCATGGGGGAAGCGATGGCCAGGGTGCTGTAGGCTCCGGTGAATACACCAATGAGCATGGCATAAGCGAAGCCATGCACGCCCTGCCCGCCAAAAACATACAAAATGGCCACGACCACAAAAACCGTAAAGGTGGTCCAGATGGTTCTGCCAAAACATTGATTGATGGAATCATTGACCAGTTTCTGCGTCAACGCCGATTTCAGTCGGCCGCGGTTTTCGCGCACGCGATCAAAGATCACAATGGTATCGTTGACGCTATACCCGATGACGGTGAGGTAGGCGGCGATCATGGTCATATTGATCTTAAAATCGCTGACCAGTAAAAAACGCCCGATGAAGGTTGCGTGGATGTAGACGGCCAATACCGTACCGGCGACCGCTACGATCGCATCATGCACCAGGGAAAACACCACGCCAAAGCCATAACGGATGCCGCCGAAGCGAATCCATACATACGCCACGATCAACACCAGCGAAATGGCCACGGCCATGAGGGCGTTGAGACGCGCTTCCGTGGCGACCTGTGGGGCAAAACTCGTAATACCGGCCAAACCGCCGGACGTGGTCAGGGCCGTGCGGATGATGTGCCATTCCGCACCGGCCACACGCTGCTTCCAGGAAGCCAAAGACGAAGCGTTGTAGGCGTTGTATACAAAATGAGGATCCGCGGCCACCACCACCGCTTCGGTTACGGGCGCATGGCCATGGCCTAAAGCGGCTCCGGGCGCGTAGCGAATCGGGATCACCTTAAACGGGCGATATTCCAGGGCGGCAAAATCAGGTTCCTGGCTCATGTCGCGGATGCGGCGGGTCAGGGAGGAAGCCGTTGCCGGCGGCCTGATGTGCCGCAGAACCACCGCCACGCCGCCGTGGTAATCGCTGATATCCACATTCGGCATGGAAGCAATGAGTTCCTGCAAATCGTTATGGGTAATGGGAATGACGGTGCGGTTGTCGAGCAGATCTTGAATGCGCGACGGCGGAACATTGACGTTGGTGAAGCTTAGCCGCCGCTTCACGGCGATGACATTGGCAAATGCGGCCTCAAGCTTGGTGGCCAGCAACTGCACCGGGGCCGGCCCCGCGGTCGTCTTTCCGGCGGGCTTGGTGCTGGCCTTGGAGCCGGGTTTGGCGGTGGGGTTGACGATGCTGGTGATAATCTGAAATTCGTTATGGTGTGTGCCGACGCTGTAGACGGTGGCATGGCGCAGGGCCTTGAGGCCGGGCACTTGGGCGGCAAGTTGCAGGATTTTGCCGCGTACCTCGGATACCTTCATGGTCTTGCCCTGTTCGAGGCGCAGGGTTATCTGGGTGCCGCCGTTGAATTCGGTATCATACTTTTTGTTGCCGCGCAGGAAGAAAGCCGTGAGGCCGGCAATCATGATGATCCCGGAAACCACCCAGAAGATGCGGCGTTTGCCGATCCAGTCAAAATTGGTCAGGGTGAATACCCGCATGAAAGGCCAGCGACCGCGCAGCCACGTGAAGGTCAGCATGTCACGGAAATATTCTTTGACGGAAAGATCGTCGATTTTTTTCATCACGCCGAAGCGGATGGCCGCGATCATCAGGGTGCGGGTTACGAAAAGGGCGGTAAACATGTGCACGGCCAAGCCGATCAGCAGCGTCACGCCGAAGCCCTTGACATCTTCCGAGCCAAGCCAGATCAGCACAATGCTCGTCAGCGAGGTGGTGGTGTTGGCATCAAAGATGGTCCAGAAGACTTTGTCATAGCCTTGCTTGACGGCCAACCAGAGGCTGGCCCCCTTATGCAGCTCTTCCCGGATACGCTCGTTGATAAGAATGTTGGCATCAACGGCCATGCCCAGGGTCAGCACGACGCCGGCGATGCCGGGCAGGGTGAAGGTGGCGTGGATCATGGACATCACGCCCAGAAGTAAAATTAAGTTCAGGATGAGGGCCACATCCGCGAATGCACCGGTAATGGTGTAGTAAATAAACATGAATACCAGCACGACAATGACCGCGATAACGGCACTGTGCAGCCCGGCGCGCAAGTTATCCGCCCCGAGCGTGGCCCCGATGGTTTGCACGGAGATGGGATGCCTCTGGAGTGTGGCGGGCAGGGAACCGGCGTTGAGAATTTGGGCCAGCATTTTGCCCTGTTGCTGAAGGCGACGGGCGGCTTGGGCGGTACTGGCTCTGCCCAGGGTGATTTCGCCGGATCCGCCGATGGCGCTTTGAATGCGCGGCGCTTCAATGGCTTTGCCGTCCATTAAAATTGCCATATCGCGGTGGATATTACCACTGGTGAGTTGGCGCATGTACACGGCCCCGATGGGGTCGAGGTTAAAGGCCACCACCAAGCCACCCGTTTGTGGATCGGAGGTGAGATTGGCGTAATTAACCTTCCAGGGGCGGCGGGTGGAATTATGGGTTAACGCCCGGGCCTGAGTGTCATAAAGAAGGATATAATTTCGGCCTTCCCATTGACCCGTGACATAGCCGGAGTCGTGCAAGAGGCTCTCGCCGTTGGTGCGATCAATGGGATACCAGCGGGTACCAGGAGGTGTAAAGCCGCTGTGCGGCCCCTTGAGAGTTAACTGTGCCAAGGCTTTGGGAACCGCTGGGTTCTGGGGGCTGACCGTGATTTGAAAATCGAGTACGCCCGCCCCGCGCAGCAGGCGCTCCAGCTCCGCGGGGTTTTCCAGGCCGCCGCTGTGTTTACGGCGTGCCGCATACGCCAGAACCAGCTTCTTGAGTAAAGCCGCCCGGCCCGGATGGCTGGCGATGGCTTTTTGCAGGGCTTTTTCGGCGGCGGCATTGTGGGTTTGGTAGGTGGCGGAGAGCAAATTGGCCAGATGCTGCAAGTCGATGTTGGAATGGAGCACGGCAGAAAGATACTTCTGGTAGGTTTGGGACGCCTTGAGGCGCTGCGCGATCAACGCCGGCGGCATAGCCAGCGGATTGTTGGCGTATTGAGCTTGGGCTTTGTTGGCAGCGGCCAGGGCATCGTACGCGGCGGAAAGTTGGTGGAGCAACAGCAATCGCTGGTGATTTTTACCCGCCAGGCCGAGAATTTCCTGGGCCCTTTTTTGCGGTTTAGCGCGCAAGGCCGCCGCCACTTGGGAGGGTTGAATGTTATCGCGCATCAAGGCGTCGACCAGTTTTTGGTAGCGGGTCTGGGCAATACGCGATTGCGCGCTGGCCAGAGGCATCTGAATTTCGATGCGCTCGCCGCTAAGGACGCGCCATACCAGATTGCGCACGTTTTTAGGGTCTACCCGTCGGCGCAGCGTGGTGATGACCTGCCGGGCGAGTTGGTTAGGATTGCCATGATAACCTTTGGGTATATTAAGCTGGTAAATGAGTACGGTACCGCCGGAAAGGTCAATGCCGCCTTTAAGGCCGTAGGAAAAAATACCAAACAGGGCCAGCGCAATGGCCGCAAGGATAATGGAAAATCTGGCAAGAAGATTGGTTTTCATAGTCGTTCCATCATGGCCATCGATTCCGCCGCCTGCCCCCGGCGGCACCCTTTATTTGTGTCCGCCGCCCAAGGCTTGGCATGGGGGAGTTTCATCCGCTGCATGCTTTGGGGCGGTAGCGAAAAATCCGCCACGGCAGAGCTTAATTCTTTTTATCTTCCGGCGAAGCATCCTCGGCCAGCACACGGGAAATGGCGCTCTTCAGGTAATGGGCTTTGACATTGGCCGATTCATCCACCTTGAGCACCACCACATCGTCACGCACATCCACCACCGACCCGACCAGTCCGCCGATGGTGACCACGCGGCTCCCTTTTTTCATGGTAGCGAGCATTTGCTTACGCTTTTTTTCTTCCTTGCGGGGGCCGCGAATCAACATGATGACCAGTATCGCCGCGGCCCCGAGCATCAAAAATGTAAACCAGCTATTATTGGCCGGGGCTGCTGCTGGTTGCGTCGTCGGCGCTGCTTTGCCCGTGGCCGCGCCGACTTTACCGACGACGGTCGCCTTGGCACCGCTGCCGGCCACGGTTTTGCTGGAAGGTGCAACGGGCGCAGCCGGAGTAACCACCGCCGTATTGCCGGCCGCGGAATTGGTGCCGCCGGTGTTATTGGCCGCCGGCGGAGAGCCCACCGGTTTGACCACAGCGGTTACCTGGGCCTGGGCTGGGGCATTAAACCAATGGAGCCTGGCCGCGGGAATGATCAGACCGACAATCGCCGCCACCATAAACATTTGTTTGGCTGAAGTTACACGCAACATGATTCCACCTGTAGCTAAATATCACACCGTTTCCCGGACCGGCCACCGAACTGCGGCAAGCAGCTCATCAGTGCCGGGTCGTCCGCCCATCGGCCTGAAGACATCCTGTAAACTTACGGCTGGTGCGCCGGTTATGGCGCAGCGTCCGAAAGATCAGAATCCCAAGCCCTCAGGCCGGACAAAGCATTGTCCCGGATGGCACGACGAATGTCCAGCATCCACCGCTGAAAAAAATGGACGTTATGCAGCGATACCAATGTCGGTCCCAGCATTTCACCGACTGAAAACAGGTGCCGGATGTAGCCGCGCGAAAAATTTTGACAGCAGTAGCCGTCACATTCCGCCTCGATCGGCCTGGTATCGCGGATGTATTGGGCATTTCTCAGCCGCAGGGGACCATTTCGGGTGAAGGCCAGGGCGTTGCGGCCATTGCGGGTGGGCAGTACGCAGTCAAACATGTCCACGCCGCGTTTGACGGCCTGTAAAATATCCCGCGGATAACCGACGCCCATCAAATACCGCGGACGATCGTAAGGCAAAAACGCCACGGTATGGTCGATCGCCTGCACCATGCGGGCATGACCTTCGCCGACCGCCAACCCGCCGATGGCGTAACCGTCAAATTTCAAGCCTACCAATTCCTGGGCACAGTGTTGGCGAGCCTGCGGATCCGTACCCCCTTGGACAATGGCAAAGAGAGCCTGACCCTGCGCGACATCCAGGGACTCATGGACCTGTTGGCTGGTTTTGGCCCACACCAGTGTACGGGCCATGGCCTCGGCGAGACGTTGTCCCGGGCAATCGGCAGGCGGGCAATCGTCAAAAGCCATGGCAATGTCCGCGCCCAACAGGTGCTGAACGCGCATGGATTCCAGCGGCCCTAAATGCACCATGCTGCCGTCAATATGGGAGCGAAAGTTCACGCCCGTGTCATCAAAACTGCGCAGTTCCGAGAGGGAAAAAACTTGAAAACCTCCGGAATCGGTCAGCATGGGACGATGCCATCCGGTGAATTTCTGTAATCCGCCCAGAGCCGCAACCGTTTCGGCACCAGGGCGAAGCATGAGGTGATAGGTGTTGCCGAGCAGAATTTCACATCCGGCCGCACCCAGCATTTGCGGAGTAAGCCCTTTGACACTGCCGCGCGTTCCCACGGCCATGAAGGCAGGCGTTTCAAAGCTCCCGTGTCGTGTGGAAATCCGGCCCGTGCGGGCTTGACACCCGGAGTCCTGATGAAAAATTTCAAATTTGAGCGACATAGAAAAGATGTTATAAGAGCCACGCAGGCCAGGGTCCAGTGGTGCTTGGTAACGGCGGCATCGCGATCCTGCCATGTGATGGGCCGTGCTGGGCATCATGGCAGGTCAGGGCGGGACGCTGCTATGGGCGGCGCGGCCGGGCGGCGATCCATCGGCAATTGCCGGAAAATTGCGGGGATACGCGCGTTGGGTGCCGCGGTTGGGCCTTAACGGTTTGTTAATATTTGGCCTTGCCGAAAGCGAAGGCTTCGGCGATAACGCACCAATGAAAAGACTCGAATCTGGTGCAGTTGGTGATGAGGTTTGGCGGCGGCGGCTCAAAATTGCGGGTCTGCTGGTGGTATTGATCGCCAGCCTTGCGCTGGCCTTGCAGTCGTACACCAAAGTAGCCCGCCAGATGGACCAGAATGTACATATTGACGCCTTCGATTCTTACATGAAAACAGTGCCCGCGTTTATTTATGCGCACCAAGCCTATCGCAGCGACCGGTTTCCGCTGCCGCCGCTGACGCTGTTATTTGTGGCTCCTTATACCCTGCTGTCGCGCCCGACGGCCCAGGCGGCGTGGGTGCTCACGAAGCCTTTTATGTTCGTGCCCATTTTTCTGCTCATGATCGCCATGGTGCGGCGGGCGGGGGTCAGGCTGGAAACTCTGGCGGTGTTGCTGGTGGCTGCGGGCTGGTTTTTTCCAGTCATTGGCGACGTGCAGGAAGGTCAGATGAATCTGCTGATGTTGCTGCCCCTCGTCCTTGGGCTGTGGCTGGCGCAGGGTGAAACCCACCGGCACCAATGGGCTGCTGGGCTGATGGTGGCACTGGCGATATGTATTAAGGTGACGCCATTGGCGTTTTTGGCATATTTCATCTATCGCCGACGTTGGCGAATCGTGCTGGGCATTTTGGCCGGCATCGGGTTGTGGTTGTTCGTGGTGCCGGCGGTGGTTTTTTCCTGGCACCAGAATATCGTTTGGCTGCGCCAGTGGACATCCATCATGATTTTACCTTATGTCACCGGTGGTGTAATTAAGTTCGCCAATGGGGAATCGATTCCGGAACTCATGAAGCGACTCTTGGAGCATATACCGGCGTGGCAGGATTTTCAGCATGGACACACGGTTGATCATTATGTCAATATCGTCAATTGGTCGCCCAGGGTGGTGCTATGGATCTGGCGGGGAGTACTGGCGGGAATTGCGGCGGCGGGGATGATCTGGGCGCGCCGGCCACTGCAAAGTCTCCAGTGCCGCCGGTATCTGATGGAAATCGGGTGTATCGGAATGTTTATGCTCTGGGCGTCGGAGCGCACCTGGGTACCGCATTACGTCACGCTCATCCTGGCCCTTATGGCCACGGCGATGATCGCCAGCGACACCGCGGCACCGGAGCAAACGCGGCGCTGGGCGTGGACGGCCTTAATTGGCGTTGCCTTGCTTATGCCATGGACTTCGGATCTGGCCAAAATTTTCGGTCGTGATGGCCGACATTATTTCGATTCCATGGACGTAGTGTTGTGGGCTTCTTTCCTGCTGGCGGCCGTGCTGATAACGAGTCGCTACCCCGCTTTGGCTCTCGCGCCGAGGATGCCGCAAGCACCGCCGACGGAGGCACCGTCCGACCGCCGCTGTCGCGTGATGCGGTTTGCCGGAAGGGCGGTTCCAGCGCGGTGGCGGCGTACCGAGCCTGTGACCGAGGATTGATTTTTTTTCGCCAATTCCGCGCCGGCCGGGGCGGGACAGACTTGGTCTGTGGCCGGCTGGAGATGGTCGAGAGACTCTGGTACACAGCGTCAATGGTTTCGGGCAGGGTGCTGGTACCGGCGGTAAGACCCACGGTTTGCACACCCTTAAACCATTGCGGTTGGAGTTCCGCGGCACATTGCACATGATAGGCTGGCACATGGCGCTGGCGGCAACGGTCCACCAGACGGCGGGTGTTGTTGGAATGATGGCCGCCGACCACCACCATGGCCTGCACCCGACCCAGCAACTCCTCCAGCGCGATCTGACGATCTTTCGTGGGCTGACATACTGTATCAATGAATTGAATCTCGGCGTGGGGATTGAGCTGGGCAACCTTCGCCCGCACCGCGGCGGCTACGGCGGTGGGGGTGGTGGTTTGGCAGACAATGCCAAGTTTGGTGAATGGATACCTTTGCACCGCCTGCGGATTTTCCACAATCGCAAACGAGGGAAGGTCTTCCACAATGCCGTTGACTTCCACATGACCGGGCGTGCCGATCACAATGACATGGCAACCCTGATCGCGCAGACGTTGGGCGGCGGCATGGGCCTTTTTGACCAGCGGACAAGTGGTGTCAATAAGCTCCTTGCCCGCGGCCAGCAACGCCGCACGAGTTTTTTCGCTGATGCCGTGGGCGGTTACCAGCACGCGGGTGGAATCCGGCAGGCGGCCCCGTTGGCTTTCATCGAGCATCTGAAAGCCGCCGGCCGCCAGCCGCTGGCTCACCAGCGGGTTATGCACCAGTTGTCCAAACACCGTTACCTGCACCGGATCGCTGATGGTTTGGGTTTTGGCCAGGGCATCGCGCACGCCAAAGCACATGCCCATGTCCTGCGCTTTAAGAATTTGCATGACCAGCTCCTTATTTTTGCGAAGATTCGTGGATCGCATACTTTGCAACGCAAAGTAATAAGTTAAAAAAAATTTACGTCGTGCGCGGACGCAGCCCCGCACCGGCCCCGCTCTGACCAGTAAGCCGCGAAGCATCGGCAACCACACGTTCCAACCGGCTGACATATTCGAGAAACCGGCGGCGGCCATGCTCGGTCAGGCGGGCCAGGGTTTGCGGCCGGTTGTTGCGCGTGCCCTTCCACATCTGCACCAGATCCGCTTCCTGTAAAATGGCCAGATGGCGGCTCAAATTGCCATCGGTCAGTGAGCAGAGCTCTTTTAATTCGTTAAACAGCAGACCCTCGGAATGGCCGGCCAGCGAGGCAATAATGCTCAAGCGGGCTTTTTCGTGAATGATGCGATCCAGTCCGTCGTAGGCGTAGCGTCCGGCGATTTTTTCGCAGTCAGATGGATTCATGTTTTTGCTCCAGAGTGTAATAAAGTATGCCGGCTGTCGCCAGTTGGCCCAGACCGAAAACCAGCCCCATGATCCAGGGGTTGAACATGGCCGTACCGTGAAAGCTTACCATGGAGAATATCCCCGCCAGCAGATAATAACTGCCGCTGTAAATGGTGGCCCGCGGTAATATCCGGCTCGAGGCGAGAATGCCCAGCGAAAACAGAATCATCCACAAGGGCGGCAATATCCACACCACCACGGCCGCAAAGCGGAAGACCAGATAAGTCAACGCCGCACCCGCGATCAGGCTGGGCATAAAACTTTCCACCGCCAGCAGCGTGAGGCGGGTTTGAATATCGGAATTGAGCCTGCGGCAACGTAAAATCATCTCCAGGGCGATGATGAGTAAACTCAAAGCCGCCGCGGCAATCCACAGCAGCAGGTAAAGGCCGACGTGTCGGGCGGGATGGGCCAGCAATTGCGATTGAATGATGGCCGTACCCACCGCCATGGCCGCGGAAAACAGGGCGGTGGCACTGCGATAACCGCGAAACACCTGACTGGCCGCCATCTGGGCGTGAATTTCGGAAATCTGCGATATCGCGTCGCGCAATTCCACGGTGACACCGGATAAAAGCCAACCCTTCATACGGACCCTATCGGCCCATGGTTCTTTCTTACTTTACACTATAAAGTTAAAAATGCAAGCCCCCAGAGGAACCTCCACCGCTATGTTGCCCCGGCACCGGACGTGACCGGTCCCCCCTTTTCCAAAGCATAAGCCCGCAAAACCGCCAGCAAATGTTCCAGCAGCGGACGGCGGAACCTCCGGCGATGGTAGATCAGGCCGATGGTGCGCTGCGGGTAGGCACCATGGAGCACGCGGTAGCAGCAGCCGGACGCGGCATCGGCGGCGCATGCCATCTCGGGAATAAGGGAAACGCCCAGGCCCATGCCAACGATCTTTTGCACGGTGAACAACTGCGAACTGCGGCAACGAACCACGGGCACACACGAGCGGTCGCGGCAAAATTGCACGATCTGCGCGCCCAGGCAATGGACCGGATCCAAGAGTACAAAAGGATGGCCGGTTAAATCACGCAGCGTTACCCGCCGCAACTTGGCCAGCGGATGGTCATGCGCGGTGGCCAACAGCAATGGCTCGATGAAAAGTGGAGCGGATTCCAAAGCCGGTTCTTGAATCGGCAAAGCAACGATCGCCGCGTCCAATTCGCCCGCCAGACACGCTTCCACCAACCCTTGCGTAAGATCCTCGACGACCGATACCGTCGCCTGCGGCCGGGAGTGCAGAAATTTGGCCAATATCTGCGGCAGCAAATAGGGCGCTATGGTGGAGATTGCTCCGACGGCCAGCTCTCCGTGTTGGCCGTCGTGGCCGCACACCGTCCGCCGCGCATCTTCCACCGCTGCCAGAATGGCTTGGGCCTCAGGGAGAAACCTCCGACCCGCATCGGTAAGCCTCGCCTGTCGTCCGGTACGATCCAACAACGGCTGGCCCAATTCTTTTTCCAATTTGATAATTTGCTGACTAAGCGACGGCTGGGCCACAGAGCAAGCTTGCGCGGCCCGCGTAAAATTGCGCCTTTTGGATACTTCCACAAAATACCGAAGCTGATGCAGTTCCATAGTTTTTTCCTATGCAAATAATAGATATCATATATTTTACTTCTTATTTACCGGGTCGTACACTCGGCGATGTCAGGTTGGCGGTGGGCACGCCCCGCACGATATGTGGCCGCGGGCCGCGCTGCCGGCAAACCTGCTTTTTAAGGAGTTGTTACCATGTCTGATCGTAGAAATCCCCCAGCCGCCAATACTCCCGCCGAGGGTTGTCCCATCGCCTCCCAACAAAATCCACCGGCCGCTGGTCCACGCGGCCCGCAACAGTCGCCCGATTCGGCCCGACAGGAACATGGCTCTAACGCATTGAAATGCCCCTTTCACGCCGCCACCGCCGGGGCGAAGTCCAATTCCGATTGGTGGCCCAACCAGTTGAACCTCAAGCCGCTCTGCCAGCACTCCGCTTTATCCAACCCTATGGGCCTGGATTTCGACTACAGCCGGGAATTTAACAGCCTGGACCTGTCGGCTGTGCAAAAGGACCTTTGGTCGCTGATGACCAACTCGCAGGATTGGTGGCCGGCGGACTTTGGGCATTACGGGCCGTTGTTCATCCGCATGGCATGGCACGCCGCCGGCACGTACCGCATCGGTGACGGCCGGGGAGGCGCAGGTACAGGCCAGCAACGTTTTGCCCCGCTGAACAGTTGGCCGGATAACGTAAACCTTGACAAAGCACGCCGGCTGCTCTGGCCGGTTAAACAAAAATATGGCCGGAAGATTTCGTGGGCCGACCTGATGATTCTCGCCGGCAATGTGGCCCTTGAATCCATGGGCTTTAAAACCGTCGGCTTTGGGGGTGGACGGCGTGATGCCTGGGAGCCTGACGAGTCCGTCTATTGGGGGCCGGAAGGCCAATGGCTGGCCGATGAGCGCTATCGTGGTGACCGCGAGTTGGCCGATCCACTGGCCGCCGTCCAGATGGGGTTGATCTATGTGAATCCGGAAGGCCCCAATGGCAACCCGGACCCCATCGCAGCGGCCAAAGATATCCGCGAAACCTTTGCCCGCATGGCCATGAATGACGAAGAGACCGTCGCCCTGATCGCCGGTGGCCACACTTTCGGGAAAACCCACGGTGCCGGCCCCGTCCAGCACGTGGGGCCGGAGCCGGAGGCGGCCGGTCTGGAACAGCAGGGGCTGGGTTGGAAAAGCAGCTTCGGTACAGGCAAGGGCGGCGATACCATCGGCGGCGGCCCCGAAGTTACCTGGACCACCACACCCACGAAATGGAGCAATAATTTCTTTCAGAACCTTTTTGGTTATGAGTGGGAACTTACCCACAGCCCGGCGGGCGCGCAGCAATGGACGGCCAAAAATGGTGCCGGGGCCGGGACTATTCCCGATGCCCATGACCCGTCGAAACGCCACGCGCCGGCCATGTTGACCACAGATCTCGCCCTCCGGTTTGACCCTGTTTACAACAAAATTTCGCGGCGCTTTTATGAGCATCCCGATGAGTTTGCCGACGCGTTTGCCCGGGCCTGGTTTAAACTTACGCACCGCGACATGGGGCCGCGCGCACGTTATCTGGGGCCGCTGGTGCCTAAGCAAGACTTTCTCTGGCAAGATCCAATTCCCCCGGTGAACCACCCGTTGGTCAATCCCCAGGACATCATGACGCTCCAAGCCAAAATCCTCTCTACCGGCCTTTCCATTGGGCAATTGGTTTCCACCGCCTGGGCCGCTGCTTCCACCTTCCGTGGCTCAGACAAGCGGGGCGGAGCCAACGGCGCACGCCTGCGTCTGGCCCCCCAAAAAAATTGGGCCGCCAATCAACCGGAGCAGTTGGCAAAAGTGCTTAAGACCCTTGAGGCTCTGCAGCGCGATTTCAACCATCACCAGACCGGCGGCAAAAGCGTATCGCTGGCGGACCTGATTGTGTTGGGCGGCTGCGCCGCCATTGAACTGGCGGCAAAGAAGGCCGGCCATAGTATAACGGTGCCGTTTGCACCGGGCCGGACCGATGCTTCGCAGGAACAAACCGATGTTGCTTCCTTTGCCGTTCTGGAACCAATTGCCGATGGCTTTCGCAATTATTGCCGGGAGCCATACGCAAAAATGGCCGAGGCGATGCTGGTGGATAAGGCCCAGCTTTTAACGCTTACCCCGCCGGAAATGACGGTCCTCATCGGCGGACTGCGCGTGCTCAATACCAACGTTGGTGGGACGCGGCACGGCGTTTTCACGCTGCGCCCGGAAACACTCACCAATGATTTTTTTGTTAATCTGCTCAGCATGGACACGCAATGGCAGCCGTTGACCGACGCGGGCGAATTGTTTTCAGGTCAAGACCGCAAGACCGGCCAGCGCCAATGGACCGGCACACGCGTCGATCTGATTTTCGGGTCCAACGCCCAACTGCGGGCCTTGGCCGAGGTTTATGCCGCCACCGATGCGGCCGAGAAATTCGTGCAGGACTTTGTGCGGGCCTGGAACAAGGTTATGAATCTCGATCGCTTCGACCTGGTGTAAAGGGTGCGGCTTTTATTCCAACCGCGGCCCAAACAGTCGCCGGGCGTTGGCGGTGGTCGATTCGGCCAGCGCTTCCACGCTTACACCGCGCTCCGCCGCCACCCGCGCAGCCACATGCACCACAAACGCGGGTTCGTTGTTTTTGATTTTCCGCACCGGCTCGGGACTTAAATAAGGACTATCCGTTTCCACCAGCAACCGATTCTCCGGAACCAACTTGGCCACCGCCCGCACGTCCGGCGCGTTTTTATACGTAACAATACCGGTGATGCCCACAAAAGCGCCCTGCTCGAGCCAGCGGGCGGCTTCTTCCGCCGTTCCGGTGAAACAGTGCACCACATGGGCGACATCCGGGAAGTCGGCCATGATGTTCAGGGCGTCGCCGTGGGCATCACGCACGTGCAAAATGGCCGGGAGTTTTAATTCTCGGGCCAGTTTCAACTGCTGGATAAACACCGGCCGCTGAACCGCCCCGTCCGCAGAGCGGCCATGATAATCCAGACCACATTCGCCCACGGCCAGCAAACGCGGCTGCCCGGTCAACCAGGGCCGCATCGTGGCGATGAAATCCGGGGCTATCTCTCCCGCCAGATGAGGATGCACGGCAATAGCCCCGAAAACCTGGGGGTAACTCTGGATCGCCTGGAGCACCCGCGGGTGATCTTCCGGCCCGGTGCCAATGGTGATCATGCGCTGGACCCCGGCCGCGACGGCCCGGTGCACCACCGCGGCTTGATCCGCCAGCAGTGCCGGATCGGTTAAATGGCAATGCGTGTCGATAAACATGATGAGAACTTACACATCCAGATTTTTCACTTCCAGGGCGTGCTGTTCGATGAAAGCCCGGCGCCGTTCCACGTTTTCACCCATCAGCGTGCTGAACATGGCCTCGGCGTTGCTGGCTCCTTCCATGGTGACACGCAGCAGCGTGCGGCGGCTGGGGTCCATCGTGGTAATCCAGAGTTCTTCCGCGTTCATCTCCCCCAGACCCTTGAAGCGTTTGATTTCAATGCCCTGCTTGGCTATTTCATGCACGGCGGCAACCAGATCACCCACGCCGGCGATGTCCCGGCGATATTCGGCTCCGTTTTCAATGAGATAGCGGGTCATTTTCCGCTCGCCGCTGTCGGTTTCTTCCAGACGCAGGAAATAATCACTCATGGGCAGGTCCGCGGCGGTGAGCTTTTCAAAGAGCTTTTCCAGCTCTTTGTTTTCGTGCAGCTCTTCATTTTTTTCAAGGCGTTTGGCGGCGCGTTTTTTGGCCTCGGCGGCTTCGGCGGCCGCGGCGCGGGTTTTGGCATCCGTATGGCCGTTGCCGTTGCCATTGGTGGCCGAATCAGCGGGTTCCACAGATCTGGCCGCCGCTTCCAGCTCGGCCACGCCGTGCTTTTCGGAAAATGCCCCATATTCTTCGCTGGTCCAGAAGAAATACTCTTTGGAATCCAGTATCACGCGATACATCGGCAGCGTGCCGCGCTGTTGCCGCAGATCCAGGAGTTTGGCAAACGGTATGCCGCGGCGCTGGGCCACCTGGGCCAGATCCTGCACCTGTTCCAGAGTTTGGATGAGTTTGCGTAGATCGCTCCCTTTGATGCGCGAGGTTTCCTGTCCCTTTTTATCGCGGATCACCAGGCTGGTGCCGTCAAGACCCAGATCCAGAAGGGTCTTGCGCATGGCGGCTTCATTACGCACGTATTCCACATGCTTTTTGCGCGTTACCTGATACAGCGGCGGCTGCGCGATATACACCCGGCCGTCGCGCACCAGTTGGTTCATCTGGCGGAAAAAAAAGGTCAGCAGCAGGGTGCGAATGTGCGAACCGTCCACATCCGCATCGGTCATAATAACCAATTTCCCGTAACGCAGTTTGGTCATATCCATGTCGGCCGCGCCGATGCCGCAGGAAAGGGCCTGCACAATGGTACGTATTTCCTCGTGGCTGAGCATTTTATCGACGCGGGCCTTTTCGACGTTGAGGATTTTACCCTTGATCGGCAAAATGGCTTGAAACACGCGGTCGCGGCCGGCTTTGGCGGTACCGCCGGCGGATTGCCCTTCGACAATGTAAAGCTCGGTGGATTCCATGTCGCGGCTGGAACAATCGGAAAGTTTGCCGGGCAGCCCGCCGCTGCTTAGCGCCCCTTTGCGGGTCAGTTCGCGGGCTTTGCGGGCCGCTTCCCGGGCTTGCCTGGCCAGCATGCCTTTCTGGATGATGCGCTTGGCATCGCCGGGGTGTTCTTCCAGCCAGGTGGCTAAAGCCTCATTGACGGCACTGGAAACAAAGCCCTCCACTTCGCCATTGCCGAGTTTATCTTTCGTTTGACCTTCAAACTGTGGATTGGGCACTTTAACGCTGATGATCGCGGAAAGGCCTTCGCGCAGGTCGTCTCCGCTGGGCAGTTCTTTTTCATCTTTGACCACGTTGTTGGTCTTGGCATAAAAATTCAGGCAGCGGGTAAGGGCCGTCTTAAAACCCGACAGGTGCGTCCCCCCGCCGGGGGTATTGATGTTGTTGGCGAAGCTGTGCAGGCTTTCGGCATAGCCATCGTTGTATTGCATGGCCACCTGCACCGCCAGGGGGTTGTCCTTGCCCGGCTCCTGCCGTTCCAGGTAAATCACCTGGCTGTGAACCACTTCCTTGCCTTCGTTGAGTTGCTTGACGAACTGGATAATGCCTTTGGTGTATTTGAATTCGTCTTTTTTCCCGGTGCGCTGGTCTTCCAGGTAAAACGCCAGGCTTTCGTTAAGGTAGGCCAGTTCCCGGCAGCGGGCCACAATGCGATCGTAGTCAAAGTCCAACTCGGCGAAGATCTGTGGATCCGGCTTGAAGGTTACTTTGGTGCCGGTTTTGACCCGTTTGCCGATGGTTTTGAGCTCCGAAGATTTAACGCCGCGTTCAAAAGCCATGGAATAGACTTTGCCATCGCGGGCCACTTCCACCTCGGTCCATTCGGAAAGGGCGTTCACCACCGATGCGCCCACGCCGTGCAGACCGCCCGAAACCTTATAGCCGCCGCCGCCGAATTTACCCCCCGCGTGCAGATCGCACATCACCACTTCCAGGGTGGATTTCTTTTCGGTCGGGTGCAAACCCACCGGAATGCCGCGGCCATCATCGGCCACACACACCGAACCATCCGCCTGAATGGTCACCCAGATGTTCTGGCAATAACCGGCCATGGCTTCATCCACGGAATTGTTGACAATTTCCCACACCAGATGGTGCAAACCACGCTGGGTCGTATCGCCAATGTACATGCCGGGGCGCTTGCGGACGGGGTCCAGCCCCTTGAGGGCCTGAATGGCCGATTCATCATACGCTTCCATGACCACATTACCGGGCTGATCCATAGCCATAGTGACTCCTGAATATGGGAAAATTGACCCGGCAGGCAGATGACGTCCAGGCAGTTCTGGTTTTTTTTTAATTGCCAACCGTGTCGGATGGGGACATTTACCCTTCCCAAACCACGGCCAGAGTATAAAGCAAGGGGGGCAAAATCACAACCCAAGGCGGGGCAAAAACGGCATAAAACGCCGATTTTGCCAAACAATCCGCAGGGCCGTCGCCGGCGGGGCTCCTCCAGCAGTGGCGAACCCAACGCCACGCCCGCATCAGCCCAGGGATTGTTCCCCGGGGCACGCAGAACCCGCGACAAATTTCTAAGCCGGCCGCGCATTCCGCCTTCCTCGAACCCTACCGTTAAGGCATGGATGCCGAAATCCCGATGCTGGAGGACCAGCGCCTCGGGACTGGCCGCGCCACGTTTAGCGCCGCCGCCGCCCTTACTCCCAACTCCCAGCTCCCAAATTCTAACTCCTGCGGCCACAGCCGCCGTGCTCCTCTCTCGCGCAGCGCCCCAGCAGCCCGCCCCTTGAACTGTTGGGGTTGGCGGGCTATGCTTATTTTGCGCTCAGCTACGCTGTGGCGCTGGTATCAGTTACTCTTGCAATGCGGGGCTGCCAGGACTTTCGGCAATGGCAACAACAGTAATCACAGGTCCATTTTCTTTGGAAAGAGTGGTGAATGCTGTGGAAAAGGTGCGGCAGCGTCTGCTTCGGGCGGCGGAAGCGTTGCGCCAGGCGAACATCCTGTATGCGGTGGCGGGCGGCAATGCCGTGGCATTGTGGGTATCGCGTGTGGATGAAACCGCCGTGCGCAACACCCAGGATGTGGATATCCTGGTGCGGAGGGCCGATCTCCCCGCCATCAAAATCGCCCTGCAGCAGGCCGGTTTTGTTTATCGGCACACTGCGGGACTCGATGCCTTCTTGGACGGTCCCGGTGCCACGCCCCGAGAAGCGGTACATCTTGTCTTCGCCAACGAAAAGGTGCGGCCCGAGGAACCTCTTGCCAATCCGGATGTAACCGAATCTCAAGAAAACCCAGGTGGCCCCGCGGTGCGCGTTATTTCCTTGCACGCCTTGGTGCAAATTAAACTTACCGCCTTTCGCGATAAAGACCGTACCCATTTGCGTGATCTCATCGAGGTGGGGTTGATAACCACCGATTGGCCGGGAAAATTTCCCACCATCCTGGGCCAGAGGCTATGGCAACTGCTTAACACACCCGGCGGGTGAAGCGGCGCTGTGCAAGCCCGCAAGGGCTTGGTCTTCACACTTCCCACCCCCACCCCTCCTCCGCGTACCTCCGTGTCCGGAGTTTATCCCGACGCCTGTCGGGATGTTTAACCCGTCGTCGCTCTACCGTTAAGGCATGGATGCCGAAATCTCCCGAGCCTTCGGGACAGGCCTCTTTGACAGGAGCCGCGTATCGGGACTGATCGCTCTTGGCAACCACCCGCGGCTGGGTCCGTGGTTGAAGCCGGCTTAAGCAATCGCGATAATAGGCTTCCTATGGTAACCCTTGCCGAAAGAATTTCGGACCCCGATCCTCGCCGACCACCGCTCCACCCGGGTGATGAAGGTCTCCCCGCGGCGTCAGGGATTGAATTTGCCAATGTCCACCTTGGCCCACATACGTGATGGTCTGCCCAGCGTCTAAACCGGCATACGTAGCCAATATCGTCGCAACCGCGTGGCCGGCGTTTTTCACCGCCAGACGCAGATCTACCAAGCCGCCATGGTGTGCCACCGCCTCGGGCAACGCCAGTTGCCAGCGTGCCGAGGTGCCTGTGGCGTCAAGGCGTTGCTGCACGGCGACAGCCCCGGCCGAAGCCAGAAGCTGCAACTGCAAGCGATGCTGCGTCTGGCGGGTCCTGGCAATTTCATGCTCAAACGCCACCGTCAGCACCACCATGCACAAGGTTACCATGGCCAACAAGGTTATGGCGGTGACAATGGCAAAGCCCCGGTGCTGGGGTAAAGTGGAGACGCGGCTGGATCGTGGCGAAAAATTCATTGGTGCCCCTCCGGCTTCGAGTTCCCCGCCAAAAGCATGTATTGTGTCGGAAAAACCCGCAGGCGATGGCCACCCTTCCAAGTCAGGCCCAAGTCCAGCGCTCCGGGCAGTAATTTGAATTGAACCCTGATCGTTCGCTTCCGCGGTCGCCCTGGCCAGTGATCTTTGCGTCCGGACGACGTAAGCCGACGGATTTGGCCGTGAGGTTCCACCGTCCACTCAACCCACCGAAGCCTGCGGCCCTGCCCGTATTCACACAAGAGCGTCTGTTGATGAACCACCTTCAGGCGATTGGCCGTCCACACATCGCTGCGCAATCGGGTGAAAGCGGCTTCGCTGATCGCCATGTTGTTCAGGTGCCGCCCCGCCCGGTGAAACGTGCCAACGGTGAAAACAAACACCTGCCCGGCCAACAGCAGAAATATGCCCATCAGACCCAGGGCCACCATCATTTCCACAAGATTAAACCCGCGGCGAGAGCGGCAAACTTTTTGTAGTATATTCATCGCTGCTGTCCCCCCGGTTTAACCGAAACGCCGACTTGCGGCACCAAGGCATAAAGCCGGTGGGCAACAGCATATTTGGATTTCGATGTAACAAACACCCATTGGTAGCCCCGGGGCGGCGAAGATGATTTTCCGGACGGGTTTACGGGGCACGCCTGCAAATGGCCGCCGGCGGCGGCTAGGCCAGGCGGGTGGCCGGCCATGGCGCTATACAACATGGCCTGCTGCCGGCGCAGCAGGTTGCGCGAATGTGCAAGCCGTCGGGTGGTGGCATTAAGTTCGGCCACGCTGTAGGTTAGCAATCCACCGACCATCACCACGATGATGGTGCCGATAAGTATGTCCATAATGACAATACCCGGTCGAAACCGCATCAGTACGGCCCCTTGTGTTCGAACGCTAGAATAAGGTCAGTGTACAGTTTCAGAAATGAAAAATCCACCAATAGCACAAGTGCGCCCAATGCCAATACCAATACCGGAATCATCGCGCCGCGGACCATCTCGCAACGCCGCCGATATGTTTGTTCATAACAGGATGCGGCATAACGCAAGCCACAGGCAAGAGCATCGCCCGTCGGCTGCTCCAGGATGGCGCAAAGGAATTCAGGGAGATGCGTAGCCCGGGCTGCGGCCGCAAGTCCCACGCCATTCTCCATCATTTTGGCCCACCGCTCTAACATGCGCCGGATAACGCCCTTCATGCCACCTTGGGCCATGCCGAAAAGTATTGGTGTGAACTCATGTCTGTTCTGAACACCCTGCGCCAGCGCCCCCGCAACATCGGCCCACTGGCCGGGCTGGTATACACCACGAACCAAGGGCGTATGGTACAAAAAGCGGTCCAGCAGCCAGCGGACGGTTGGTATACCACGGTAATTGGGAGAAAACGTCGCGCGGACCCAAGCTGCCGCCCAGCACGAGAGCGGCAGCCCCACAACGAAAAAGGCCACGCCGTAGCCCAGCTTAGACCACGGTGGGCCAAGTACCGGCGGGACCACCACTACGTGTATCTTGGCAAACTCTCTGACGAACAATGGGACAACGAAGACGTTCATCCCCCCGACCGCTATCACAGTGGCTGCCAGCACCAGACCCAGGTAAAACAGGTACGACTGATCCAGTTGACGGCCAATGCGCCAGGTGGATTTCCGTGATCCCAATCGCTGTATACTCGTCAACAGCGATCCTCCCGCCTCACCTGCGGTGATCACGTTCACATCGCCAGCCGGTATTTCCGGCAGCCCCAGCGCAACCGCTGCGCCAAGTTTTTGACCCCGCTCTAAAAGTTCCGAGATTACCAACAGGCGGATAGCCACCTTTCCGCGCTCACCGTGGCCACAAGTCCTCAACCAGCCGGCCAGGGGCCGGTTCAACCGCACGCCTTGGCTGATATAACCGATGACCGCTTCCGCTCGCTTGCGGGCGAGAAAATGACGGGCCAGTGCAACCGCCGGAAGCAATAAAAACAAGTCCACCAGCGGTGCCGGCAGGTTTAGCAGAAAGGGCACCGCCACGACCAACAACCAGAACCCAAAAACTTTGCCAATCGATTGATACCACCTGTAAGGCCGTCCACGCCTGATTGCCCGCTCCACATAGCCGGCAATCCTTTTATTTTCCAATGACATAGCCATGGATTCCCATTTTCCCAGCGATCGGGCCGCAGCCCTAACCCCGAATCTCCCGGAGGAGCTTAAGGAACGGCGCGAACAATGCCCAAGTCGCCACCAAAATAACCGCGACGCTCACGAACAGCACAATCGTGGTCAGCACGGCACCAACCGCCTCTGCCCTGTTTTCGGCTTGGCCGCGGAAGTCCTGCGCTAGGGCGGTGAGGGTGTCGGGCGACTCGCTTCCCTCGACTATGGCCTGAACGACCGTGCCCACTAATTCCGGCAGCACCGGAACCGGCGAGGCCGGGGCCGGCGGTAGCCCACACGAAATGGCTCCAACGAGAGCTCGCCCCTGCGCCGCAGCGCACGGCGATCCGCAGATCTCGCCCGCACTCTCCACCGCCTCCGGCAAGGCCCATCCGGCGGCAACGGCCATTGCCAACCCGCTGCACCAAAGTGCCGCCGCACCCAGCCGCAGCGGTGACCCAAACAGGGGCACGTGACACGCAACCCAATCACGGAGATGGGCGGCCATGTTACTGCCGCGGCAGCCCGCCCGCAAAAATATGCCGGCCGCCAAAGCAACACCAATAGCCATGAGAATTTCGGGCATGGCTCCGGCCACCGCCAGGGCCGCGCGTGTAATGAGCGGCAGCCCAACGATTCGCGGAAAATGGAGCGTCTCATAAAGCAGAGGCCGATACAGCGGCACGGCAACAAGGTTCACGAAACTCATAACCGCCAACAATGCTGCCAGCACTAACGCAGGGTAATACAGCGCCCGCCGCCGTGAATCGGCCAGCAGTTCCGCCAGCGAGAGGTGCGATCTCACGTGCACCAACATGGCACCAAGATTGTTACTGCTGATGCCCGCCTCCAGCAGCGACAGGTATTCGGCGGGAATTTCATCCCGGTGGCGGGCCACGGCCTCCACCGCTTTGATCCCGGAATCCAAATCCCGGCTGATCTTGGCAATACCTCTGGCAACTGGACTGCCGTGCCCCCGGACTCGCAACAAACACAGTGCGTACGCGCTGGGCAAGCCGGCTTGTACCAGACGCAGCAAACGCTGATGAAAGGTTGAACCTTCAGGGCCATCCGACGATGTCCGTTGGCGAGCTTGCCGATCAGGCATGGCCGGCTCAATTGGACCAAGGCCAATGCCCATCTGTTCAAGAATCAAGGTTGCCGTCGCCTGATCCGCCGCCATCAGCGTACCACGGATTTCGCCACCGGCGGGCAGCGTACCGGTATAGGAAAAATGGCTTTCTGCAGACACCGGCATAATGAAACCTTCCTGAGTATATTAATACGGTCCGCGATGCTCAACCAAAATAACGATGCCCACATACATTTGCCAAAGAGACACCGTAAGCAAGCCCACAATCAGCCCCAAGCACATCACGGAGGCGGGAACGACGGCCCCGCGCAGCATTTCCAGCCGCCGACGGTAACGCTGCTGGTAAATGCCAGATACGTAACTTAGGCCGTCCGCAAGGCCTTGGCCATTCGGCTGGTCCAGGACGCCACAAAGCAGGCGGGGCAATTTCGCGGCCTGCGCCGCAGGCCTAAGCGCCACGCCTCCGGCCAACAGCCGCCGCCAGCGGGATAATCTCCTTGCCGCCACTCCCCCGATACCGCCGGACTCGGCGGTTTGTAGGATCTCCGGAAAGCGGCGGCCGCCGGCCACGCCCTGGGCCAACGACCGCGTCACGTCCGCCCATTGGCCGGGCCGATAAATATGCCCCACCAGCGGCGTGTAATAAAGCAGCCGCTGCCGCAACCACTCGATAGACTTCAGCCGCTGATAACTTGGCCACAACAGGCGACGCAGCCACACGACCGCCAAGATTAAAAGCACAAGGCTAAGCCAAACGCCTACCTGAATCAAAAAATGTCTCTGCGCCGCCATCACCAAGGCCAGCACCGGGATCGGCGCACCAAAGCTATTGGCCAGCTTTATCAGGCTGGCCAGTAGGGAAACCACCGCTCCCGCCACGGACAACGTTACCATCAACAATCCAGCCGCCAAGAAAAGTAGATACACCCTGTCCAGATCATCCCCATCCCGCCATACCCGCCGTCGGCCCTCCAGCCGTTCCAGCGCCTGCCCCAGCGAACCGGCAGCCTCGCCTTGGGCTACCAGGGCCAAATCTTCCGGGGCCATTTCCGGCAAACCGTAGCGCAACGCGGTTGCAAGCGGCGTACCGCGCCGCAACACTTCGGAAAGTACCAGTAGCCTCGCGGCCAATCGGCCACGCTCACCGTCGGCGGCAATGGCCAGCCATTCCGGCAGCGGATGGCTTAAATGCAGCCCCTGATGCAGGTAATGGATGACGATATCCGCACGTTTGCGAGAGCGAAACCAGCGTACCAACGCCAAGGCCGGCAAGAGCAGGAGAAAGAAATCCCAGAAGAAAAGAAGATGCCCTAAGCGCGGATAGGCCTTAGCGGAAAGGAATATCACCAAGATTGGCGTGGCCACAAACACCGCTAGCAGCAGCCAAAAAAAAGCCACCTTTCCTACCGACCAATACCACCGCCGACCGCGCTGGGCTATGCGAAAGAAAAATAGTCCGCGTGCCACACGCCGATCTATCGAAAAAAAGCCCATTTCCGGAACTCCTTCCCTTGGCACTTTGCCAACGGTCGCCTAGCCGGCCCATTTCCCCATCAAATCCACCAGCGGCAGAAAAACCGCCAGCATCAACACCACCACCACCGCCGCAATCAACAATAATGCCGCCATCGACAGCACGGGCACCAGAGCGGCAATGCGTGTTTCAGCCTGCCGACGATAGCTTTCGCCCATCGTCACGAGCGTATCGCTAAGATTGTTGTTCTCCATCCCCGCCTGAACCATCATCACCGCGGTTTTGGGAATTATCCGCCCCGACGGCACCTGTGCCAATTTCGCCCCTTGGCTTAACGCCTGGGCCAGAGCCGCCCCATCCGCCCGCACCCGCGGCGAACCGCTGATGGTGCCCGCCAAGTCAAGGGCTTGGGGCAAATTCATGCCCCCTGCAACGGCCACATTCAACGCCCCGCACCAACGCTCCAACAAACTTAGCCGTAGCGGCGGCCCAATGAAGGGCAGGTGGCAGGCCACCCAATCACGCAGGCGCAGCATCACGGGGCGATGGTGGCAGGTGATCCAAAAAATCAGCCATGCGCCAATCAGCACGCCCAGCCCGACCAGAATTTCCGGCAGAACACTGCCGACGGCCAATACCAAACGGGTCACCAGCGGCAATTGGTGCAACCCATAGCCATAACGAGATTTGGTCAGCAGCGCATCCACAATGGGCCGATACAGCGGCAACACGTAAAAATCAAGAAAGCTTAATACCGCCAGCAGGGCCAAAGCCACAAACATGGGGTAATAAAGGGCCCGGCGCAGGGCGTCCCCCAGCTTTTGGGTAAGCTCCAGGTGCGCTTCGAGATTAAGCAAAACCGCCGAAAGGTTATTGCTGCGTATTCCCGCGTCCAGCAGCTTGGCGTAATCCGCCGGAAATTCACTGCCATGGCGTTCAATGGCTTCGGGCAAGCTCAATCCGGAATCCAGTTCGCTGCTGATGGTGGCAATGGTCTTGGCCAGCCGCCCGCGACGCAGATCCGCAGCCAGCAAACGCAACCCATATTCCACCGGCATACCCGATTGAACCAAAAGCACCAACTGCTGATTAAAGGTCTTGAAATCTTCCGAACCCAACGGGCCTGCGGCGCGGGATGGTGCCGAGGCGGCGGCCACGGCCTGAATTTGGTCGATTTTGACGTGCAATTTTTCCAGAATGGCAACCGCGGCGGCCTGATCCACCGCTTCCAGGGTTCCGTTGATGGCCATGCCCGTCGGCAGCGTGCCAGTGTAGGCGAATTGCTCTTGCGCGGATGTCGGCATGTGGCACTCCTACCTTCTTGCTTCCACCACCCAACCCCTGGCTCATCCCCGCCCCTGCGGCCCCAACACGCGCTGCACCTCCGCGGCATCGGTGCTGCCGTTGGCAATTAATTCTTGCCCCAAGTCGGCCAGACTCCGAAAGCCGCTCTGTCCGTTGATCACTTCATTGATCATATCCATATCCCCTTCGGCCGCAATGGCCCCACGCAGGGCCGAATCCATCCAGGCGCATTGGGCCACCGGCACGCGGCCATGGTACTTCTCGCCGGTTTTTCGTCGCAGCAGCCGCTGGTTCAAAATCCCATGGACACTGGCGGTAATCTGATAGCGTTCAATGCCCATCTCCATCCAGCGGCTGATAGCCGCGGCCGGCGAACCCGCGTGCATGGTGCAAATCAGGCGGTGGCCGGTAAGCGCAGCCTCCACCGCCAACGACGCGGTCTGCGCATCGCGAATTTCACCTAACGCCAGTACCTGTGGATCCTGGCGCAGAATACTTTTCAGCGCTCGGGCGTATCCGAATTCTCCAAACGGCGTAATTTCAATCTGGGTCACGCCCGCCAGGCCGCGTTCAATGGGATCTTCCAAAGAAATAATACTGGTCCCCGGGGCATGGGTTTGAATGTATTGAAGTAAGGCGTAAACGGTGGTGGTTTTCCCCGATCCGGCCGGCCCGGTAATGGCCAGCAGGCCTTGCTCGGCGCTGGCAAAGCTGTATAGAAAATTCAGCGCGTGTTCGGGCAGCGACAAATCCGCGAGGCTGTGCGGTCCCAATAATTCCGCAGGCATACGCACCACCGCCCGCAGACCGTGCAAGGTCGGAATAACCGAAAGCCGCAGTTCCACCGTCCCATGATGGGCTGTGCCCACTGGCATACGACCTTCCTGCGGAATATCCCGGCGGTACGTAAGCAACCGCCCCATCACCATCAGGCAATTCACCAGTGCCTCGCCGACTTGGCGGGAAAGCGTTTCGTCCCGCTGCAACAAACCGTCAATGCGAAATTTAAGCTCGTAACCCTCCGCCACCGGTTCAATATGCACATCGGATGCCCGGCCGACCAAGGCCCGATCCAGAAGATTTTCGACCAATGGGCGGGCATCGGGTAGTTGTTCCATTGTGCTTTGCATACATTAAGCCGTGCCTTCACAACGTGGAGAATCACACCCCGTCACTGTGGCAACCATTGTAATCGAAATAACGAGGCTGTGGAGACCGCACCAGCCTCGATCCCGGCCTCCCAACTCCCGTCTCGTTGCGGCGCAGCCGCCAGCCCTCCGTCTTCCTTGAGATCCCCCGTTGAGGCATGGATGCCGAAATCCCGATGTGACAGGAGTCGCCAATCGGGACTCACCTGTTCACCTATCACCTCTCTCGCGTAGCGCCCCCCATCCTCCGCAGTCCTCTGCGTCCGGAGTTTATCCCGATGTCTATCCAATATTGTCCGGGAAATTCGCGTGGGTGAAAGCGTCGAGATAATTTTGTTCGATGCCAGGGCCTGCTGCGGAGGCCGGTCCGAGGTTAGGC
>JAJYZF010000193.1:0-1802 GCA_021800165.1 Planctomycetota bacterium
ACGGAAAGTAGATTTTGGTCTATCTGGCCGGCCGGACTGGCAAGACACACCGCCCGAATTTGGCCACGCAAATGGGTGATAACCGAAACCAGATTGCGCAGCTCCGCATGGTAAATTTCTACCCCGGCATCATTGACCACAGAAATTCGTTGGTCGGTTGCGCCGATAAAAAACATGACCAGCTCCTTTGCATCAAAACCCGCATGGTATTCCCAGCGGACCGCCCCGCCACCGGCCAAAACGTTGCTCCGGCGGAATGTCATATCAGGCCATCACGGCTGATAATGATAGCTATCCACCAGCGCCACGACGCAGGCATCCACCGGCACGGGCGGATCATATGGATTGGCGGCCTCGCGTCCTTCCTCGTAGGCTACCAGGGAACCATCCGCAGCCCCTAACAAGTCAACAGCGATGAGCGTCCATCGAATGGGCTGCTCGTGAAAATCCAGTGGCTGCAGGACCACCAGTCTGTGCGGACCAAGTCCAGCCGCACGCATGGACGCCTCCACCTGACCTATTACCCGTGCCATATACATCCACTGGCTTCCTTTAAGATCGCCCTACGTGCCGCTATCCATTTTTGCCGCATCGTCTACCAAAGCCGTTATCACCAGACGGACCGGACTGAACTTATCCATTTTTAACATATCTTGTGCGGCGCGGCCGTCACTGCTGACCAACACCCGTGTGCCGATACCGGCACCAAGCACATCCGCTGCGATTTGGGGTAGGCCGCTATTGGTACCCGCTACCGGGTCCACCGGCTGCACAATCATCAGCCGCACTCCCCTCATCGAAGAATGCTTGACGGTACTGGTGAGAGAACCTTTTACCACCGCAGTGAACATAAAGCTGACTACCCGCCAAACAAAGGTCTATTTCTTAAAAAAAATCGGCTGTCCATGAGCATCAATGCGGTCAATCAGGGCAATCACCACCGCATCGGTGGCGCAGTTTTTCATGCCGGGTGCCAAACGGGCCGAACTGCCTTGGGTGACCAGCACAAAATCACCCTCGCCGGCACCCAAATCATCGTTGGCCACCACCACGGTTTGCCCGGGGATAAGCTGACCGTCCTTGAGAATATGGGCATGTACTACCACGAGCTTTTTGGTAGCAAATCCGGCGTCCTTTACCGTCGCGACGACCGTGGCAACAACTTTAGCGATCATCATAATTTAAACTCCAATCCATGACGCTCCGGCACAGATTATCCACGGTTTGCACCGGAAACGCCACCCCGTCCAAGTCCCTCAATAAGCATTGGGGTGGCGAAAACCTCGAAACAATGTTTCCACCAGAATTCGTAAATCCAGCAGCGGCGACCAATGGTTGAGATAATACACGTCATATTGCAGCCGCTTGCGAAAACTGGTTCGTCCCCGATAGCCGCGTACCTGAGCGTAGCCGGTTATTCCCGCACGCATCTTCAGGCGTGTGGCGAAGCCGGGAATTTCTTCCACAATTTTTTCCATGATCTCCGGGCGCTCCGGCCGCGGGCCGACCAACGACATATCTCCCTTGAGCACGTTAAACAATTGCGGCAGTTCATCAAGACTGGTCCGCCGCAGCCACCGGCCCAATCGGGTGCAGCGAGGATCGTCCGGGCACGCCAGCACCGCGCCGCCGCTGTTTTCAGCATCTGGCTTCATGGTGCGGAATTTGAAAATATCAAAAGCCTGACCACCCAGACTGATCCGCTTTTGGCGGTAAATTACCGGCCCGAAACCAGACCTTTTGATCATCAGGGCTATGACGACCATCGGCAAAGCAAAAACCGCCACACCCAGCAGGGCACC
>JAJYZF010000193.1:1812-3612 GCA_021800165.1 Planctomycetota bacterium
ATCAAAGGCCCGTTTGTAGAGAGCCGACCAGCCCGCCAGCGGATTTTCGCGCAGCGATACGATGGGCATGCCATCCAACTCGCTGATCGATACACGCACCGGATAACGCGAAACCCGCAGATCCGGCACCACCCGCACATCCACACTGGTGCGCTCAAGCTGGGCCATCACCTGCGGCAACAGCGGAGCCTCATGCGAACGCAGGGCTACAAATACGCAGTCCGGTCGCTTGGTGCGGATGATCTGGGGCAGTTCTGCCAACGACCCGACAATGGAAATCCCGCGGATGTGTCCACCGGTCAGGGGCTGATTATCCACGCTGACAAATCCCTCCACCTGGATGCCCGTCCAACTATTATCACGCAATGTTTCCAACAAGTGCTGGCCCAGGCGACTGGTACCCACGATCAGTGCGTAGCGTTGGTTCCACCCTTGCTTGCGGGCAAAACGCAGCACCGATCTAAACAGCCCGCGTTCCAGCACCAACATAGCCATCAGCGTAGGCAGCAAAGCCAGCAACATGCCACGGGTAAAAGGGGTGTTGCGCAGATAATACAATGCCGTAATTAACACCACCCAGCAAACAACGCACGCGACGATGATGGCCCGCAATTCCTCCAGAATACGTCGATCGCGGCGCGGCTTATACAGCCCGGTGCCACTGAAGACCGCCGCCGCGATCGCCAAAGTCAATACCAGCCCTTCGATCAAACTGTGCTGGGAAGGCAACGACTTGGCATGTGAAAAAAAAGAAAAGCGAATCGCGTATGCCGAATACCACGCGGCGGTCACAGTCAAGCCGTCGATAATACCGAGACCGAACTTCAGAAGCTGATGGTGCTGCTTAACCATGAAAGAGGGTTCTCACAATTCACCCGGTGGGCGGCACCGCACCGGCCTTCTCCCGTCAATCGTCCGCCACAAGGCACGCCCGCCTTGCGGATCACGCCAAGCCGATTATACACGACCAAGGCCCCGCTGGCATGCCGCACCCATTGCGGCCAAGCGACGTCCTGGACCACCGGAGTAGTGTCGGGAACCAGCCAAAAATGGACGGGCCGCAACGGTATTACCGCCGCGGCCCGCTCTTGGGATGGCCGATAAGCCGAATTCTGTGCCGTCACCGGCGGTGATCATTTATCTGGGAGCAACATTGCTGTTGCCCTCAAGCGACCTACCCGAAGCCTACGCCAGCGCTGTTTCCTCATTTTCTTGCGAAAATTTCGGACCGCAGCTACTGCCATCCTGCCGGCGACTTCCTTGACGGGGGCATTGTCGCGTATGGCAGGCGCGCGTCGGGCCAACGCTTCGGCCTCCTATTTGGTCTTGCACCCGGTGGGGTTTACCATGCCGGCGGTGTCACCATCGCCGCGGTGCGCTCTTACCGCACCTTTTCACCCTTGCCTGCCGGACCAGCCGACATCGGCGGTTTATTTTCTGTGGCACTTTCCCGCGTCTGCCCGGCCTTGCGACCAAACCGACGGGTGGGCGTTACCCACCACCGTACCCTGCGGTGTTCGGACTTTCCTCCCGGCCTTCGCCGGGCGATCACCTAGCCACCCCAGATCATTATACAACGCAAGCCGTAAATAGAAAAATACTCAAGCCGGGTTCTACAGACCGCCCCAACATCAACTTACCAGGCAAAGTGCGCGAAGGCGCGGTTGGCTTCAGCCATTTTATGAACGTTCTCCCGGGTTTGAATGGCGGCACCTTCCCGGCGGCTGGCAGCGATAAGTTCATCCGCCAAACGCTCCACCATGGGTTTCCCGCCCTTCCCGCGAACGGCTTCCAGAATCC
>JAJYZF010000077.1 GCA_021800165.1 Planctomycetota bacterium
TTTTTATCCCTTTCCGTGATACCCTCCATCAGTGGAGCTACAACGTTGCTGGGGCCGATAAAAGATCGTTTCCGCCAACCGCTTGGCCATGGGCCGGAAATCGGCCATGGTGGACAGGTGGGACACAGGCCACCTGTGAGGGCAATTGTAGCAGAGCGCTGCGGGTGGGCACAACGCTATTTTGCGTCTTTTTTTCGCGATTTCGCGACAGACGGATCATCACGCCGCGGCTGCGGCCGCCAGCGAAACGATCAGCCTTCAGCGGTCAGCGATCAGCCTACATGGTTCTGCGTATGGCGCGGCGTTTTCGGCCCAGCAGCAAAATGCCCGGCAAGCCCATGGCCATCAAGCCCAAGGTAGCGGGTTCGGGAACGGCATCAAAGGTAAAGCCGCCGAGGACCTGGTTGGACCCGATAGATTTTACCAGGACATTGACGGTATCACCGGCCGATAGACCGGAGAGGTCGAAAAAGTAAAAGTCGTTGCTGATTGGGTTGTTGCCGGCGAGCGCGGCGCTGGCCGAGATGCTGCTGTTGGCAGCATCCTGGACGGTGGCTGTGGCTTCATTGTTGTAGACAGTGCTGGCGTTATCTTCCAAAAGCCCTAATTTTAAGGCGTTTGGCGCGCCGGGGCCAAAGGTGATAGTCGCAAGGAGCGAGGTTACCCCATCACCACCGCTTTGGTAGGCCACGTAGGCCACACCAGTGTAATAAGCTGTGCCCCCAATGTTCAACTGCGCGTAGGAGGTGGCTCCGTAAAACGCGTCCCCGCTCGTTGTGATAGAGAGGTAGCCGGTGGGCGCAGAGGCGCTGGTACCGGTATAAATATTCGCGCCGGGGCCGCTGTTGCCATCGGTGGAATAAAACACATAGCCACTGTTGCCGGGCGGTGGCACGCTGGTAACGCCCAGCGAGGAGCCGGCGGTGGAAATGCTCATCGTGGCCCGTGCGTGATGAGCGGCAAGCGCCCCCACCGTGCCGGCCACCGCGATCGCGGTGATCCTTAAGAGACTGGTTTGGTTGGCCTTGTTCATGGTACCTCTTTTAAGAATATAGAACGTACGCAAGTTTTCACAACCGCATGGCGGCTCTGTCATCCCGGAGGGCCAACCTGACGGCGAGGCCGGGGCGGCTCTTGCCGATGCGAATGCGCGGCAAAAGCAGTATTGCCCCTCCACCGATGGCCAGCAGGGTCAGCGCGCCAGGCTCCGGCACGGGGCCGATGTAGGTTGCTTGCAAGATATGGTCTGGTCCACTGGTGGTTAACCCGACCGACCAGTCGGCCGTGTTCCAGCCGGCTAAGCCGGTGATGTTGATGCCGCTGCTGGAGGTGCTGGAAACCAGATTGTAGACCGTGCCGTCAACGCCGTTAACGCCGGGTAGAAAACCCAGCGTTAGCTTGCCTGCCAAGGTGATCGCGTCGTTGCTGTTGGTGGTGTTGATAGTGGTTACGCCTTGGCGGTCGATGAGGAAGTTCAGGGTGCCGTTGGCATATTCCGTCAGTAAGGTTGATCCATAACCTCCGGAAGCGGTAATACCGGTTGCTCCGGAGCCAACAACGGTAACGCTACCGGTGCCCAATCCGCCGGAATTGCCGATAACCAACGCTCTTGCGGTGGTGGAACCGCCGCTGATTTCAAAGAGGCCGACAGCGGCAACGGTGGCGTTGACATTAGCGACGGAGAGATAATTAAAATTGGCGGTGCCGCCGGTAAGGTCCAGGGTTCCCGCAGAGCGCATTCCGACGTTGGTGTAGCGTGGCGGATTTGCTCCAGCGGCGTTCCACAGACCACCGGAAATAGAATATACGGCAGTGCCTGTGCCGCCGTTGCCAATGTAGTTGCCTCCACCCTGGGTGGTGAAGGTGCCGCCGGACTGGTTAATCTGGGCGTTGCCGGACAATGCGATGCCGTGGCCAATGTCCATGATGGCGGTTCCGGCACCGTACGGGTCGGAAAGGTTGACGGTGCCGTTGCTGCCGACGCTTAATTGGTCTACCTCCAGATAGCCGGCGGAGGATGGAGTAGTGGAGGACACATTTACCGTGGCGGTGCTGCCGCCCACAACACCGGCGACGTTGATGCTTTGGGTAAGGGTGTTCATCCGGCCGCCATCAATGTTGAGAATGGCGTTGCCGTTGGCCCCAGTGCGGCCATTGCCGCCGACATTAATCCCGGAGTTGTTCTGACTGGCCAACACCCCGCCGCTGTTGACATCCACGGTAACGGCATATTGAGAGGAATAGAAGCCATCGCCGATTTGGATGGAACGCCAGTTGTTATCGGAGCTCAGATTGGTATTGACCGTAACTACGTAGCCGCCGGAGGCGGCGTCGTTATCCAGGTAAACGTCATCCTGCGCGGAGGATCCGGCGTTGGAACCGGGCACGTAGCGTTGGTTCCAGTTGGCGGCGGCACCCCAGTTTCCGGTCGCGCCACCGATGTATACGTTATGAATACCGGCGACGACCATTGCCCCGGGGGCCAAGGCCACGGCGACACCGGCAACCGCGGACCGGATCAGGTGGTTGGTTCGATGGACCTCGTTCATGGTGAAATCCTCCGTAGGGAAATTCGGGAAAAAGCCTCTTCGCCCCCGATTGGTTTAGATTTTGCGATTTCTTTACAACTTTCATTTCTCCAGATTCCAAGCCACTGGCAGCCACCGTCGGTGGGCCGGCTATGGGTTCAGGTTAGCCGCCGGCCGCTTACGCGGTAGCAACAAAATGCCCAGCGAGCCCATGGCCATCAAGCCCAAAGCAGCGGGTTCGGGAGTGGAGTCCAGCGTCAGCCCTCCAATCACGGTGTTGGAGCTTCCGCTTAGCTTTGTAACATTCACTGTCACCGCATCGCCCGCAGCCAAATTGGACAGATCGAAGAGATAAAAGTTGTCGGCCACCGGGTTGTTGGCAGCGATGGCGGCACTGGCGCTGATGGCGTTGTTGCCGCTGTCCGTCACGGTTACAGACGCTTGCGTGTTCTGGCTGCTGCTGGCGTTGTCTTCCAGCACGCCAAGCTGCAAATCCGTCGGTACTCCGGCCCCAAACGTGAGCGTGGCTACGGTCGCTGTTTGCACGCCGCCGTCCGGGCTTTGATAAGCCACTCCGGTGCCGTAATCCACCCCGGCGATAGTCAGCGCCGCGTAGCTGGTGTCCCCACCGTAAAAGTTGTCGCCCGTGGTGCCCACTGTTGCCAAGCCGCCGGGCGCAAGTGCCCCGCTGGAGAGATTGACCACCGCCCCCCCGGCCACAGGCTTAACCTGATAGAACACGTAGCCCAAGGTGCCGGGTGGCGGAACGCTGCTGACACCCAGCAACGAACCGGCGGCGCTGATGCTCATGGTAGCCCGAGCGGCCGCTGTGCTGATCGCCAACGCCGCTGCCGCGCTGATCGCCGGTATGCGAGCACCCTTAAGAATGTTGATCAAAATGTACTTCATTTCAGGAACCCTCAAGAAACACATTTAAATTCCACAAAAGCCATAAGCCATTTCGCACCCTGAGCCTGCGGGATTTTTCCTGACCGGCCGCCGGCGAAAGCCAAATCAGGCCGGTTTGCGTTTACGGCCCAGCAGCAAAATGCCCACGCCGACGGTGGCCATTAAGGCCAAGGTGGCGGGTTCGGGGGCTACCGTGACGGATGCGGCCTGAATATCTACACTGGCGTTACCGTTGGCGTGAATGGCGCTGGCTTGGGCGTAGTCGGTAAACGTGAGCACGTCACCGACTGATCCGGTGATGTTCAGCGTCAGCAGGCCAAAGGAGCTGTTGCCAGTGGTGGGCAGCGCCACGTTTGTCGCCGAATACGAACCACCGGAACTTAGCGTTGCGGAAAACGTGCTGTTGGTAACGTAATTACGCAGGTATAGCCGGACGGTTTCCGACGGTGCAATCAGCGTTTGGGTTAGCTGCATCGCACCGGCGTACCACGAGTTCTGGTCGGCGGTGGCGGAGGCATCCGGGGTTCCTCCGGAAAAGCTAAGGTAGAGGTTGGTGGTGGTCGGGCCCAATCCGCTAAAGTACGGCCCGTCGCCACCGGAGGCGGGAACGGTTTCGGGGGTAAGGGTAGTGCTAAACGATGTCGGGCCTGGAGCTTTGTAGTCGGCCGTGGCGGGATTGGTAACGCCATAATAATAGATCCAATCCGTGGCCCCGGTGCTGATGTCAACTGGTGATGTTGACGAACTTGGTAAGCCGACAAGGGTAGCGCTGATAGTTCCCGCCGCTGCCGTAGGCAATGCGACGGACCCGACAGCCAGCGCCCCGGCAACCGCGGCCAAGGCCGTTCTGGCTTTTACGCTTTTGATAATGGTACGCATGATAGAAACCTCCTTAAAAAAACTGACTTTGATTTCCCTCACCGGAGCCGAAAGGCTCAAAAAAAGCGGAGAAAATCATATACAAGCACTTTTATATCCTACGCCAAATACAAAGTCAAGGAAAATCTTTGTGGATAACAGCCCTTTTCGAATGACCTGGCGGTACTTAGCCGCCGGGAACCAACTGGGCCTGGATCCGCATTGATTTTTCCGGCTTCGGCCGAAGGCCTGTTGGAGTTTCGACCCGGTACCGACGTTTGATGGCCAGTACCACCTTGTTCACTACTTATAACATTGGGCGGACGGCCGCACAACACGATTTTGCGTCTATTTTTAGCGATTTTGCGACAGACGGATACGATTAGGAATCCCAAGTTATCGGGATAAACTCCAGGCACGAAAACACAAAGTTGGCGACGACGATTTTAACCGCGGATAGAACGGAATACCCACCGCGGCTGTGGCCGCAGGAGTCAGGAGTCGGTCCTCGTGCCCGGCAGGGTGCCTGCAGAGCATGAAAAATCTTCCGAATTGTTACCGGATATTTTTGCGACGCTGTACGTTCGGAGGGGAATTTTCAGGACAAAAGAAAGGAGCACGAAGGTAAAACCGCAGACCGCCAAGGTAACAGGCGGTGTTGCAGCGTGTGAAGGAAGAATCACAGATGCCGTCGGATTTTGCATGTTTCGCCGGCCCGGTTAATAGCTGGCGCGGTCATTTTTTAGGGCTGCGGTTTGAAACATTCTCTTCCCGCAAGGGTAGCGGGTGGGGAGGGTTGTATACCTGTATTTGGCGCAGCCATAAGCCACGTTGTAAGCCCTGGCTGGGCAACTTTGGTTTGCCCCAAGCGCGATATTCGGCATGTAGAGCCAGCTTGTCAGGACAAAAGCCAATGGTGGTTCGCAGCACGACCAGCCGCAGTGCCCGGGTGGTCAGCGGAGCAAACGTGTTCAAATAACAGGCGGTGTCCTGGTACCAAGTGGTGGCGAAAGAATCGGGCGTGCCGACCCACTCGCTGGGAGGCACCTTGGTTCGCACACGCTGGATGGTCAGCCATCGGCCTTTTTCCCGAGCTTGGAGATTGTAGGCCAAAAGAGCGCAAAAGCCATTATCAGCGTGGGTTCCGGCGACCAGAACGGCACTAACTTGCCGCGGTTTAGGAAACGTGATGGTGAGCGTCTGCGGCAAGGTGGGCAGTTCACCGTGGAATAAAGCCCCCCCATCGTTGGGGCCGGAATCGCCGCGTGGGTCGCCGAGAAAATAGGTGTGCCAGATTCCATCATTGAGATGATTGAGATTGACGCACTTGGCGGAATAATGAAAGGTGGCGGTGCGGGCGAGGTCTGGACCCAAGTAAATGGTGGGCACAGTGATATGCATGCCGCGTGGTATGGAAATGTAGATTGGCATTTCTGGAACGACCACGCGAGCATGGCCATGGACTACGGGAACGGAATGCAGATTGCCAAAACTGTCGGTTATTGTCAACACCTGGCCGCCACGCACGCCCAGGGTCAGCAGCAAATTGGGCGTGGCCATGTTGCTAAGCAAGAGGGTGTTGGTGTGCCCACCACGGTAAAGCATGCCCAAGAGAATGTTGTTGACGGTTTTACCAAAATCGTAAACCTTGACGAGTTTGCGCCCACCGATAAGGGCGGCTCGCGTACGCATGGCCAAAACGCCAGCATAAGGGCCGTCATTGGACCAAAGGTAGGTGGGGATGAATCCGTCTTGGTTGAGGTAGTAGTAATAGTCATGGCGGTTGGGAATGCCCAGAGATGCCATGAGGTTCACATGCAGCGCCAGACGAATGGTTTGCGTGGCGGGGAGAAAATCTCCACCGCGGGTACCGGAAATGCAACGTTCGGTGTTCCAGATAGGTTTACCCGCATCACCAAATTTGGCCATGATTTTGCGTAGCGCCGCGATTTTCCATCGCCAGTGGACGGGATCGATGGTTTCGTTGCCCTCGTAATCGTGAATGGTAAGGATGTTGACAAAATCTTTTCCGCCAGCCTGGTAAAACTGGGTGTACCACGGCAACTGAATACCGCAGACATCCGGCCCGAGAACCTGGGCAGCCGGGTCAATGCTTTTAATGAGCGGATAGAGCTTTTTGATCATGGCCACGTAAGCCGCCGGTGACATTGAAAAATTGGGTTCATTCATAATTTCCCAGTATTTCACCTGGCTTTTGTAGCGTATGACATCCGCCCGTACCTTGGCGGGCGTACAGTCCGCCACGCTGGTGAGGTTAAAAAATACCGTGACGTGGGCTTTTTTGGCTTGCCGCAAGGTTTTGCCTACACCCTTCCCTGGCGACAGGCGCATCAGCGGCAAGCCGGCAAAGGCATATTGCCATGGTGTGTCCATCCAGGCTTTGGTAAGTATGGGCAAATTGGCATACGGCGGCGTAACGCCCAGGAAAATAGCCCGCGTCATCAAACGCCGGCCATGCCCCATCAGGTTGAACTGCGCCATGTACCAGCCAAAGGCCGGCGGGGTGAAGGAAATGCTATGCGCAGCCTTATTCCCATTTGGCAAAAACAAGTTGAAAACGCCGTGCGCAATCGGGACCTTATACATGTTGTATACATTCCAGACTACGTGCAGGTGATGCAGTTCACGCATGGGCACTGCGTGGATGCTCAATTCGGCGGTGATGGGGTGGAGTTTATAGGCGATATTACAGACCTGCGGCGTATGCAAAGAGGGAAACAAGCCGAGAGTCATGGCGCTGTGCTGCGAAACGCCCAGGCCGCCCACTTGCAGGTAGTTCCGTTTCAGTCGCATGATGACGGGCTGGGGAGCCTGTCCGCCGGTGGCGGCCACCCAAATTCTATCTTGCCCGTCCACCTTGATGGGTGTACGACCATCCGGGTAACTCCAGGAATCGCCCCAACCGAATTCGCCGCCGCGCTGGGTTACCGTGGTCACTTGCGGATTAAATTCAGTGAAGTTACCGGGGTTGCCGACCGTCATGGAATAGATATTGCCTTGCCGGTCCACCGCGACAGAATGAATGAGTTCGCTGCCGTTGCCGGTACGTGTAGAGGTTCCACTGCCGATAACCTTGAGCAATTGGCCGGCCGGCGAAAACTTGTAAATCTGATGAGTTGCGGCCTGAATATAAAAATTGCCCTGGGCGTCGGCGGTCATGTCCTGCACGTTGGTAAGCGGCTGGCTCAGGGTGATACTGCGCAGGATTTTCCCGGATTTATTGATAAACTCAATGGTTTTACCGCCCAACCACTCCCAGTGGTTGTTGACAACCTCACTGGCACTGCCCAGCACGGCCACACGGCCCCGCCAGAGCGTGATGGCCATGGCCTGCGGCAGAGGCATTTCCAGGGCCAGATGGCCTGAGGGGTTGAAAATCTGCACCCCTTCAGCATCGGGTTGCGTGACAAATACGTATCCGCTGCGATTGACAACCAGACGCTGCGGATTGTTCCATATCTGGGGAAATTTTTTGATGTTGGCAAAAGGATCTCCGGGATTGGATTCGCGTTTGGGTGTGACAATGGGAAATTCCCGCAGAAATTTTCCCCGGTGGGTGAATACCTGTACCAGCAGATTGCCTTGGATGGTGTTGGTACCGCGTTGTCCGCCGTCGAGGGCATAGATGGTTCCGTGCGGTCCAAAGGCGAAATCGCGCAGGAACATGAACTTACCGTGGCCGTGGCCAAAACCGCCGAACTCAATGTCCACACCGGAGCCGAGCTTGGCCATAGCGGGTGCGGTATGACACAGGCACAAGACAATAAAGAGCAACCCCAAGAGGAACCGATGACTAACAATGCGGGGTAGCACTTGCAATGGGTAACGCATGGATGCATCTTTCTTAAAAAAAAATGAACCGACCTGCCGGCCGCTCGCAGGCGGAGCAACGGGTGTGAAATTAACAGCCAACCGCAACCAAAGTGAGGAAAAACGTTCTTACGACGGATTTCGAAAAGGCCTTTTTATTGGGGGGCCTTTACAAGGAAAGAGATAAACCCTCCACCTCTTAAGCCCACGGCTTTCTTCCTCCCATCAACCACCGCACCAATCCAAAGAAGCCGACGGCCGCGCGCCGTCGGATCGGCAGCAATAACGTCAGGCCCATTTCCGCCGGCCAATCAGCAGCAGCCCCGCCCCACCGATGGCCAACAGGGCCAAGGTTGCAGGCTCGGGAGCCGAAAGCAATTGTATGCCGGCGATTCCGACGTTAACCGAATTGGCCCCGGCAAAGTCCAGCGTCAGGTTGCCACCGCTAGGACTCACGCCGTCCAACTCAAAATAGTTCCCTGCGGTGGTGGTCGTAGCAACCGTGAAGATTGGCGTGCTGGCGGATTCGGTTTCCACCAACGGTGTGGCACCGGTACTGACCGTGGTGGAACCGATAAAGGATGCGATGAAGTCCGGAATGCCAGTATCAAGGGCTACATAGCCGACCAAATCATAGGTTCCAGCAGGTACGTTACTAAATTCAAACGTGTCCACGTTGCCAGCCGACGCGCCCGTTTTCACGATGTTGTTGAGCAATATTCCATCAGGGGTGGTGGCAGTGTAGGGGCTAGCGTACGCATCGTAGTAAACCAAGGAGAGGGAAACGCCGGTAGCACTTCCTGAGGCATTGTTGAGGTTGGATATGGCCGCAGTTTCTTGGTTTCCGGTTTTCCCTAGATAGGGGGTATTGTTCCAATTGGTTTGCGGGTACAGCCCTGCGCTCTGGGTGGCGGCAAGAGACTCCGGCGTCGTATTGTTGTCTTCCACAAAATTCACGCCAATATAGGGCGTGGGCGTGGCCTGCACGTTTGGCACTGCCGATGCCAGTCCCAGCGCAGCCGCAACGCCGACAGCCGCTGCCAGCCGCGACCGGGAGAATTGGTTGGAACGAACAAAACTTGATTTGGTCAACATGAACAACTCCTTAATCCCTGTGGGATAAAAATGCACTTGGGCTTAACATCAGCGCACAGGAGACCCCGTAATAAAAACCAGATGTCATCAGCCCTTTCTAGACAAACCTCAAAACCAAGACGAACGCACAACCAAGACGATGCACGGCCGTTCAAGTAACACAAATTCGTTATATTGCATCCACCCCGGCAGGTTAAACAAAAAAATTTAGCCTTTCCACTAAATTTTATCCCGCCGTCCGGTCGGCGTGGGCCGGACGAGAAATCCCCGCGGCCAGCGCCGCTGCACCCATTGCCATCACGACGCTAGTTTTAATGGATGCTTCCATGATCAGGAGCTCCTTTGAAAATTGTATTTACCGCCGCTGCGAATTGCTGCGGCCGGGGAAAAGGCCGGGCGGCGGCTTTTGCGAGCCTCCCGGCCCTTATGCGTTTAGCGGCCGTCAGGCCGGTTTGCGTTTGCGGCCCAGCAGCAAGATACCTAGCCCGCCCATCGCCATGAAGCCCAAGGTGGCGGGTTCGGGAATTGATGTCTGGCCAATGTACTCCACCTGCAGCAGCGTTGCCGTTCCGGCCGAGTTAACCGTTACAGGCAAAAGCTCCCACAGGCCAGCATCCGCGGACGCCAGCGACAGGCCGGTGTCGGTGTAGGTGAAGCCGTAATAGTTGATTTGGGTTCCGGCAGTGTCAACGATGCCGCTGTATCCGGCGGTTGTTGGGTCAAGTACGACATTGCTCGAGATCAGCGTGTAGATCGTGCCATCCACGGGTGTAAATCCGTTGAGCAGGTCGATTTGTAGTATCCCAGAAAGGCCCGCGGCGTCACGGTTGTCGGTAGCCGTATTCAGGGTGCCGTTCGTGTACCCGCTTTCACTATCGTTGGCATAGATGGTGCTCACACCGGTTGAACCGATCTGAAAATCCAGCGTGCTGTTGCTGTACGTGACCATCGTCGGCTGGGCAGTGCCCGCAAGCAGCGTGATGCTGCTGCCGGAACCAGTGACACGCAGTTCGCCGCTACCCAAGCCGTTGCCGCTGCCCACCTGCAGCATCGGCGGTCCGACGAGGCCGCCCGTTGTGGCAACCGTGCCACCGCTGATGCTAAAAAGGCCGTTTGTGGCATTGGTACCATTGGTACCAATGAACAGTTGAGTCTGGTTGTTCGCCCCGGTCGTCAGGTTGCCGCCGGTCATGGTGAAGGTTCCCTGCGCCCCGTCACCGACCCGCACATTGCCGCCACCGTTGATTGCCCCATTCTGGAAGTTGTAGACACCGACGGAGTTCATGCCCACATCGAGGTCTCCGTTCATGGTCACGGTTCCCCCGGACTGATTCATGGTGCCCTCGCCGCCAGTACCGGCCAGCGGACCGGTGCCGCCGATCGTCCCCAAGCCGAACTCCAAGGGCGTGTTGGCAGAGGGCGCGATGAGCCCAGCCTCGCTGAGATTGACCGTGCCGTTATCCTGATTGCCCACGCCCAGGCCGGTATTGTTGCCCCCCGTTGTGAGGTAAACAGTGCCGGTGATATTGAAGACGCTAGGAGCCTGCGAGCCCGCGAACCCGTTACCGATAAAGACTTGGGCCGCTTTGACTGTGCCCCCTGCGTCCACATTCAAGGTAGCACCGTAGGATCCCGCGCCGCCCACACCCACACCGCCACCGGTGGCGAGGTAGCCGCCAGCAGTGACATCCATGGCCACGGGTGACGAGTCGCTGCCTTGGACGTTGTATCCGTATGGGGCGTTCAGGCTCACGGTACCGATGTTGGGGCCATAAGAAGAATAATTGGAGCTGACCGTCACGGTGAAGCCATTGGTGTTGCTGCCTGCGGGGTTGGTGTTGTCGATCATGGTGTAGTCGGTGTAGCCGCCGTTGGAACCGGGTACGCGGTTCGCCGACCAGTTCGCAGCAGTACCCCACGTACCACCGACCATGGCACCACCGGAGGCTGCGCTCCACATGTTCTCCGCAAGATTGGCCATTGCGTTAGGGGCACCCGCCAGACCGAGCGTGGTCACAGCCGCCGCCGCGGCCAAGGCGGTGATAAAACCATTCTTACGATTTTTTGTTTGGCACGTGCTCATTTGCTGTCTCCTTAAAAAACTGAAAAACAAAAACAATTCAGTTCAAGAGTAGGCCCGCCGGTGGCGTCGGCCCAGCAGCAAAATTCCCACGCCGACGGTGGCCATTAAGGCCAGGGTTGCGGGCTCAGGGGTGGCGACGACGCTGGCGGCGTAGACGCCGTTGTTGCCGCCTGTGCCCGCGGGCGATGCATAGGAAATTGTGACGGTATCGCCCACCGCACCGCTCACGTCGATCGTGAAAAAGCCCGCGTAATGCCCCGACACAGCTTCGTAAAGCTGCGCCACGTCAAGCGTGGTCGGCGCAATTGCGGTGGTACCAACGGAAGCATTGAGAACCCCCGCGGCTTGAGTACCCACATCTGTACCGGTGTAGGCCAGGGTGTAAATGGTAATAGTTTCCGCGTTGGCGAACATGGTCTGGGTGAACTGTTCTCCCTCCGCGCCGTAGGTGCTGTTGCTGCTGTTGTTATTATAGACGTAGATGGAACTGGTGCCGGAAGGTACCGTCGGCGAAGGGCTGCCGCTGCCGGTTGAGGTGGCCCCTGAGTACGACAGGCCGACGGAGTTGGTCCACCCACTTCCGGAAGATTGCCACGTGGAAAGAGTACTTCCGCCGGTTACCGTGAGGTCGGAAATGCTTTCCTTTCCGCCCGCCGGTGTGGAGTCCCAAGCGGCATTTAATGGGTTGTAGGAACCACCCGTCGTAGAACCAGTCGCACTGAAGATCCGCCAGTCACCAGCCAAGCCACCTTGCGTCACGTCGCCGGTTACGGTGTAGGAGGAAGAGGAGTTTAGGTACGGGTACGCTGTCAGGGCCGTGGTTCCACTGGATCCACTGCCATAAATGGTTCCGATACCAATAGTACCCGCGTGAACCGCAGCCGCCGACGCAAGAGCCACTGCGGTGAATGCGGCAGCCGCTGTGAGGTAAGTAACGTTTATAAATTTCTGGTGGGCACTCATGGTAAAAAACCTCCTTAAAAAACTGACTTTGATTTCCCTCACCGGAACCGAAAGGCTCAAAAAAAGCGGAGAAAATCATGTACAAGCACTCTTATATCCTAAGCCAAATACAAAGTCAAGGAAAATCTTTGTGGATAACAGCCCTTTTCGAATGACCTGGCGGTACTTAGCCGCCGGGAACCAACTGGGCTTGGATCCGCATTGATTTTTCCGGCTTCGGCCGAAGGCCTGTTGGAGCTTCGACCCGGTACCGACGTTTGATGGCCAGTACCACCTTGTTCACTACTTATAGCATTGCGCGGGCGACCGCACAACACTATTTTGCGTCTTTTTTTAGCGATTTTGCGACAGCGGGTACCGCTCCATCATACAAGGGCGGCGCGAGGTTGGGGGCAGAGATCCATGTTCGCGGCTCCTGCCCCAAAGGCCTCTCCCGAAAGCTCGGTAGATTCGACATTCATGCCTCAACAGAAGGCTCCGCTCCGGCGGCTGGCCGGGGAGCAACCTTTCACCCTCTTCTTTTTGCCTTTCCCGTTGTTTTACCTCTCTGGCACAACGTGCCAAGCCTGAATCATACCCCTTCAATTTTATTTCGATGGCCAAGCCATTTTTAAAAATTCCATCATGCTGCTCCATGGCGGGCTTCGAACCGCCAGCGTTACCGGCTGTAGTCGTTCACTTTGGCTATGTCATGATTATCAGTATCGCCCAGGACGTAGGTAACAGTTTCAGCGGAGCCGTCCACATTCATTAAATTCATAAGCGTTCCGCCGTCGTGGGTTTCGCCGAAATTGCCGAATTGGTTGACAAAACCCCATCCCGGATTGCCATTGCCGCCGGGAAAGCTGCATATCAGCATGAAATCCATATTTTGCCCGTTGGCGTAAAATACACCGCAGCCGGTGTTTTGGTTAGTGACCGTACCGTATTTGGGCGCAGGTTCGCTGCCCTCGGACGGAATACCGTAGCAAAAGGTATACAAAAATGGATCCATCCGGCCGGTTTCCAGCGCGGCGGGAGCTTGGTACGGATAGAGCTGGGCGCGGTCCGGGTGGCTCATGATGGCGGCGCACACAAGGACCGCATCGTTGGCGTTGTAATTGGCCAAGGGATCCTTGCCGGTGACCGCATCATCAGAAGGCCCGCCGACATAGGGTGACAAAATGGGGCCATAAATCTGATTCGTATCCCATTTCCAGTTGCCTCCGAACTGGTACGTGGCATCCGTCTGGTCCATGGCTGGATAATGATTGTTGGTGTTCTGAACATCGTACGTTCCGGGCGGAAAATACCCTTCATTTTCGTTGGCGTATTCAATGCAGGCCGTATAGGTTTGGTGCATGTTGCTTAGACACTGCACCTGCACGGCATAATGCCGGGCTGCAGCCAGGGCGGGCAGCAGCAAGGCAATTAAAATGGCGATGATGGAGATCACCACGAGGAGTTCGATGAGGGTAAAGCCGCGGCCTATAGACCGCGAAACGGTCCCGGCTGTCTGGATTGCATCGGGAGCATTCCCGATGCCTCGGAACCGGCCAAAGGCCGGCTTCCGGAGACTCGGGAGTCGGGAGATGGGAGTACGACGGGGGGGGGTGGTGACGGCTAGTGGCTGGCGGATCATCAGGTTGGTATTCATGATGCTACTCCTTTATTAAACCACTGGGAGCCGCATCGGCGGCTACCCGGAACTTAACATCTCAGTGCCAGCCGGAACCTGCGGGCACTGCTCTCTACGACTTTTTACAACTTTTATCATACGATATTGTCTAGTACCGCACAACACTATTTTGCGTCTTTTTTTCGCGATTTTACGACAGACGGATCATCACGCCGCGGCTGCGGCCGCCAGCGAAACGATCAGCCTTCAGCGGTCAGCGATCAGCCTACATGGTTCTGGGTATGGCGCGGCGTTTACGGCCCAGCAGCAAAATGCCCGGCAAGCCCATGGCCATCAGGCCCAAGGCAGAGGGTTCGGGAATTGTCGGTGCCAATTGTTGAGCGTATTGCACATCCGGTGTCACTAAAAATTGGGATGCGGAGGACGTTGATGGGAATGTTTCCGTCACCGTCAACCGGTTGAACGCCTGGGTGGAGATCACGCCAAAAAACGGATAGAAGGTACCCGCCGGCGAAGGCAGGCTTTGGCTTTGCGGCAAGCCTACCGCCGTGGCGTTGTTGTAAAACTGCACCGTAACCCCGCTGACGCTGGAATTCCAGTACAGGCCCGCCGCCGTGACATCAAAGGGCAAAGCCACCGTCAGCACCAAGCTGGTGGCACCGGCGGCCGGGGTGGAATTGGTGAGGAAATTCACATTGTCTGGACTGCCGAAGTGACTGCCCTGGCCAATTTGCACATCCGAAACCACCGCCGGGTCAAAATTCAGATTCACCCCATTGGCCGAAACGGTATATCCGCCGGCGCTTGTTGGGTAGGAATTCACATACACACCGGAGGAAAAGGTGGCTGGGGAAAAATTGGCATTGCCGAGGGTGCCGGGAATCACGCTGGAGGCCCAGGCACCCTCACTGGTGTAACCGGCCATGCCGGCGCGAGCCGACGAACACATTCCTGTCGCCATCGCCGCAGTAGCCATGGCCAAAGCGATGCCGGTTTTAATGGACCCGTTCATGATCAACTGCTCCTATCATAATGGCATATAGCGCCCGGGCGAATTGCCGAGGCGTGGAAAAGGGGGGCGGGATTTTTGCGCCCCGCCCGCCCTTATGCGTTTAGTGGCCGTCAGGCCGGTTTGCGTTTACGGCCCAGCAGCAAAATACCCAACCCGCCCATCGCCATCAAGCCCAAGGTAGCGGGTTCGGGAATTGATGTCTGGCCAATGTAGGTGGCCACCAATTGGTAGCCAGTGATGTTGCTACCGGAGCTGATCGGATCCACCGCCCAGCTCCAATCGGCAGTGTCGGCGGGCGCAAGGCTCAGGCCGGTGTTGGTGACGTTGTAGAATCCATTGTTATAGGTCACATTGGCCGTGACGATCCCCGCGTACGCAATATGGGTAGTGGGGTCAGTTGTGCCCGTATTGTCCGTGGTTAGCAGGGTGAAGCTTTGGCCGTGGGTGGGGGTGAAGCCAGAGAGCAAATCCAGTTCCAAGATGCCGGAGAGGTTGGTGATGGCCCTTCCGTCTGTGGTCGAATTTGGATTATTCACGGCGATATCGCTGACGCCGCTGGAACCAATCTGGAAATCGAGCACTGCATTGGCATAGCTTGTCATGTTGACGGTGGTAGCGCTCCCCCCGGAGCCGGTGATGCGCAGAGTGCCTGTACCGACATTGTCCGGGTTGCCCACGGCCAGGCTGTCCATATTCACGGTTCCGCCACTGACCACCATCAGGCCGTTTGGGGTGTTGGCGGTGTTTCCGTTATCGCTGCCAACCTCAACATTGGCCAAGTTGGCGGTGCCGCCGCTGACATTCAGGGTTCCAGAGGCGTCTTCACCAATCCAAAAATGGCGGCTAGAGTCAAAGCTGTTGATGGTGCCACCGGACATGTTGTAAATGCCGGTAGAGCTTTGGCCTACGTAAACGGTACGGCCGATATCGAATGTACCACCGGTCTGATTCATCGTGCCGGTGCCGGGATAAAAGACCGGTGAGCCTCCGACCGTTTCGGTACCTGAGCCGGTTCCCAAATCCATCCCGCCGTAAAAGTTGGAGCCTGAGGGATTGGTGTTGGTGTTGATAACACCGGTACCGCTGAGGTTGACCACCCCATTGGAGATTTGGCCGGCGGCGACATTGCTGGTGTACAGGGTACCGGACGAAACATCCAGATAACCGGTCGCTTGGCCTGGCGAGAGGTACTGGGCTCCGATGCCTACTCCCGTGCTGCCATTGATGTAGACCGTGCCACCGTCAACGTTCAGGGTGGCATCGATGCCGCCGTTAGATATGGTTGCCTGCCCGCTTACAAGGTAGCCGCCGCTGACGCTGACGGTGACTGGAGATTGAGGTTGTGGGGCACCACCAAAATTAAACTGGGCGTTGATCTGTAGGTAACGATAGCTGGTGTTGGCGGCCAGGTTGGTGGTGACGGTAACCGTGTAGGGGTTGGCGGTGTAGTTGTAACCACCGCTGGGCGTGCTGCTAACACTACAGCGCGATATTAGCTTAAGAAAATTTCATCTGCGTGCCGAAGAAGACATGTAAGGACGTGTTTTCAAGGAATCCGGTGGTATGGATGCCAATGCTATTAAGTCGTTAGAGCCTCGTCTGGC
>JAJYZF010000194.1 GCA_021800165.1 Planctomycetota bacterium
TTATTTCGCATCGGCGGCCTCCAATCAATCATCGCGTCATCCGAAACGAGCCCGCCTTATTTTACACGCCCAGGGCGGTGGCTGGGCCGCCGCTTGGTCGTTCCGATTGCGGTCCTTGGCCGTTAGGCGGCTTTTGTGCGAAGATCAACAGGCCCGCTGCAAGCAAGATGAAAATGATGTCGCGGGCCAGCCCGATCGCGAGACCATGTTCGATGGCCGCCGGGCTGTGTGCAGCGGCCCACGCCGCGCCGAAACATCCGCAGGGCAGCGGATGCTTACCAAGCATATCAGCCACGATCGCACCCGAGAATAGAGCCAGCACGAACAGAGCGGTGCCCGCCGCCAATCCTGCGCGGATACCGCTGATCAGCCAGGCACCGAGCAGCAACTCCCCGGCGATGATCGCCCACCCGATAACGGGCGATGCGTGCGCCAGGTAACCGTAATAGGTGCTCTGTTCCGAAGGATCAAACCATTTGAGCAGTGCGGCCGCGACGAACACCAAAGCCAACACGTATCGAAACACAACGGCAATGAGATGACGCTGAAGTTCTTTCACGGCCCCATTGCCTCCTTGATCCAGCGGAGAAGCGCTTTTCGTTCCAAGCTGCACATTGCGCTGTCGGCTGCTACGCCTCGCTCCCAGTTCATCAGGGTGTGCCGAAGAATTTTTAGCGATTTGGCCCGTCCGTACATGGATGCACGCTCAATTTCCACGTGCACCGATAGGAGCACTTGGTATCGCCAAAGGATGTACCCCTTAGCTGCCGTCCACGCAGCAGTAGCTGCCGTCGTGAGACTGGCGGTGCTCGGGCTACCTTTATGAATCGTAGGGATGGCAGCCAGCAGTCGGTCAAAGCGGGCCCGCCCCGCATACACGAGGCGATTGTAGGCGCGGATCGACCTGAAAACCGCCAACGGCATGCCGTATCTGGAAATCGCGACGGGGCTGAGATTACACCAGTCTAGCCGCGATACGGCCACCTCCTGTGATAGCAAAAACAACCAGCAGCGATATGCGTCATAGGCGCGGCGTTTTTTTCCTGCGCGGACAAATTTATCTGCGACATGTCCATACAGATACGCAAGCCTCAGGCGATCAATCAGGCGGCAGAATCCCATGCTGTTCTTGCCCGCCACCTCTGCGCGTCCGCCAAGCTGAATCGTGCGCAAAATCTGTTTGTAGAGCGCATTGGGATTGCACCCCCGCAGTACGGCCGCCTCGATACCGCGGAACGCTGACAACGCCTTCGGTGAAGCCCTCATCTTCGACAGGGCAGCCGCCCACGAAACGTGATATCCCCGCGCGATCCCCCGCGGCCCGAAAAAGAACCGAAAAAGGGTTTCATAATCCTTCAGATAGTTGCGGGTTCCGACTGGGAGCCGCAGCAGGCGCTGGCAATTCCCACCCGATCCGTTGCAGGTGCCGGCCAAGCCCGAAGCCTTGATCCTTGCCGCAAATAGCACAGACGTTGCAACAACCGTGGCTAATAAAACCCTGGCCGACGCCGGGAATCTCCTTCGCATCGCGATCTCCTTCATAGTCCAGCTTACAGTGAGCCGGGATTGCTGCATGTCCCGCAGACGCTCGAATAATTGCCGGTATAGACGAGCGGATTTGGTAGCCCCGACGGGTAGGCCGGACTCGCGGCGCAGGACACCCCGCCTCCAGTTAGGCATGGCTCGCAGACATACCCCGAGTTATTTCCGAGGGGCGACAATCCAGCCTCCCAGCCCTTGCTCTGCAGAAATGTCACGTCGCTGGCAGTTAAGCCAGTCACCCCATAGCTGCAATAGGTTGGTGGGGCTTCGGTACCCAGCGCAATACCCGCAATATACCCCGTGCACGCACCAGCAAGGACCACGCCCAAGAGCGCCGCCGATCTCACCAAGCCCCGCGTCCGTCTGCGCTGCGACGCGCCTCGCGCCGGCTCTTTTCTACCCAACATCATCTGTACTCCTAAAACGTTAAACCCTCGCGGGGCCCGGCCCGGTGGACACCACCGACACGCACCACCGCAGTTATTCACTTGAGTTTTGCACCAACCAACAAGCGGCCATTAGGCGCCGCCCCCCGCCTACAGGCCGCCTCGCCCCTCGCGGCCATAGCTCTTACCTCACGGCGTATTACGCCGAACTCAAAATAGCGGTAGCTGTAATTATCGCCGTCCCATTTGATCCGGTCCTCGATTTGTACGGGAGTTACAACCCCCAGGGCACGTTCCGTCGCCTGCCAGCCGCCGAAGAGCGACTCCCGGTACTCCGCCCGCGCCATTGCCGTCGCGAGCGCTTTCCCGGGCGCCGTTGAACCCACCAGTGCCCGTAGGGCCGAAACGTAAACCGCGCTCTTCGCCCCCGCCCAGCGCGATGGCTCGCGGTACGCCAGAAGTTCTCCTTCGGAGATAAGCCCCACCGCACCGGCTGCGGGTGCGGGGGACGCCGCCAGCCCTGCCATGAGCCGTTGCCGTGTCTGCTCCTCCTTTTTCAGATGCCGTCTCCAGGCCCTGAGGCCGAAATAGTACGGGGCCGGGTGTTCGTCGAAATAATCAAGTGCGGCACCAAGCACGTGCGTATTAAACGAATAGTTGCGGCGAAAGCGTACGGCAACGACCACCGGCCCGCGCACCAAAAATCTGACCCACTCACCACCCCAGTTCTGCTCGGCACGCGCCACCACCTTCGACGGCCTGCCGTAGCAGATCGCCGCCGTGGCGCGGTCGCCGGATATAACGCGGCTGTAAAGCCAACTTGGCGGGAAGGTCTGGACGGAAACCGCGTAGTCGCGGAGCCGCATTGTCGTGGTGTGGCCGTTGTAGTTCCACTCATAGAAACCCAGCGTAAAGAGGCCGTGCGGAATGGTAAGCAGGATATTTTCATCCGGCCCCTGCCACCAGATCGGGTATGTCTCGCCGTGATCGTCGAGCTCCGAAATGGCGCGCGTACCTACGGCCGGACATCGACGCGGATGAAGGCGATGGTCAATTTGGCAATAAATTGGCGGAAGCTGTAAAGCTCGAGGATTAAATGTGAAAAACGGCGGCTGCATCCAACGGCGGATCACGTCGCCGGGCCGATGATGCGGCCCCATTAGCGTGTCCTCACGAACGCCCAAAGGGCCCGGTCCCCAGGCTACGTCGTTTCCGTGATCGGCTCCGAACAGGCACATCCAATATTTTCCATACCTTCCCAGCCAGTTGCCTTCGGTTCGCCAATCGTCCGGCAGGGGTACAATGCGCGGCTGCTTCTTGCCTTTTGATTCTATTAACTCCTGTCGAATGGCATTGGCCATAGCGGTAAGCTCGCGGGCACTCGGCGGCCGGGCGCCGTGTGGCTCATGGACCTGGGCTGCGGCGAGTTGCGTGTTTGATTTGGCCGCTGTTCGCCACGCCGTGCGGCTTTGGCCCGGCAGGGTGATGATTCGGATGCCACGGCCGTAGCAGCCCACGGCCATTGCGCCACCTTTGAGCGGCTCCAAAGATTGAATGTAATTGCCCACCTGCGGCTGGTGGATGTGCCAACGGTTGATGATT
>JAJYZF010000078.1 GCA_021800165.1 Planctomycetota bacterium
CAGTGTACGGGCCGACAGCATTGGATTCGGTAAAACTGCCAAGGTTGAACGACTTCGACTGGTCAACCGTTGCCGACTGGCCCGCCGGTGGCGTTACGTTAATAACAGCGACCGCGCTGGTGGGAAGTAATTCGAACGCTTCGGTCTGCCCGCTGGGGTTGATGCCGTAGCCAACGATATCGCCCGAATCGTTGATGCCGGTGGCGGCCTCAAGGTTCCAGCCGGAGCCAGCGGGGAGGAGCGAGTTCAGGGCGACAATTTGTCCATTGGCCGTGACGAATGCGGCCGTTGTGCCGGGGGTGGTGGGTGTGGGCAGGGAAGTGTAGTAATAGCCAACGGCCACGCCCGAGCTGTTCACCGCGTCGGCATACGCGCCGTAGCCGTCCGGGTCACCAAGATCATGAAATGTGCCGTCAGAATAGAGGAAGGCGTGGTTGTCCGTGCCGGATGCTGTGGTGGAATAGCCCACCACATCACCGCTGTTGTTGACGGCCATGGCAACGCTGGTAGTGCCGCCAAGCGTACCCAGATCCTGCATCTGGGGGTTACTCGCCGGGCCATTTGCGCCCCCACTGGTCCACAGGAACGCGTGCGTCTGGCTCTCTGCGGTGGTAGAATAACCTGCAATGTAGTCGCCATTTGGACTGATGCCCAACGCGGCACTGGACGTGCCGCCCAGCGTACCCAAATCGGTCATGGTGCCGCCTGATGGGTACAGAAAGGCTTGGGTGGTGTCGGCATTGGTGCCACTGAAGCCGACCACGTCCCCGGCAGTGTCGATGCCAGTGCCGGAGCTGGTCGGCTGGCCAAGAGGGCCGCTCAATGAGCCGAGCATCGCTGTTGTACCACCGGAACTGAGGAAGGCATTGGCATCGCCATCCGATGCCAGGCCGGAGCCGGTTATGCTGCCACTACTGTTGATGGCAGCCGCTGCTGATGACCAGCTTCCGGTGCTGGGGCCGGGAATGAGCGAATAGCTTCCTCCGGAAAAGAGCAGCCCTTCGGCCGAGGCCGTCGAGCCACTGCCGATGGCGCCGTAGCCGGCCACCTGACCGGAACCGTTGATGCCCGCAGCATAGCTGCCGTTGGAGCCACTCGGGATGCCCAGACCCTGAATGCTGTACGCAGTCTGGCCAGCCGCGCTGGTCGTGTCCGCAGATACCATCTCGGCTGCCGGCGTGTCGGCCTGCGCGGTGTCGGCGGTCGGAACAGTGACAGCACCCGTTGCCTGCGTTGTGGTGCCAGCCGTCACCAAGGGGGCATTAAAATCGCTCTCCGCCGCATTGAGCACGTCCTGCATCAAGGTAGATTCATTAAACTGCCACGCCCCGAGCGAAACGCTCCCCAAGCTCCAGGAATCGTTCCAGATCGGACTGGGCGATCCGCCAAAGAGCGGGATGGAATCGACCTCCAAACCGACTTGGCCGCTGAGGTTGAGGCCGAGCGAAACAATGCCAGTACTGGCCACTCCCACGTTTGCCCCTAAGGTGCCCTGGATGTACGCCTTGCCTTCCCAGAGAGCCGCTGTTGCTTCACCGTAGAGCTGGAGTGTTCCGTTCAGGTAGCCACCGCCGCTGAGCGAGAGGGTACCGCCCCCGTACGTTACGGTTGTTTGCAGGCCAGCCGAGACTGTCAACGAGGCACCCACGCCAACATTCAGGAAGCTCACCCCAAAATCGCCTTCAACGTAGCCGCCATCGGACACGCCGACCGACGCCTGCAATGAGGCATCGTCGAGTTGCTTGGTTGTCGGGTTAAAATATAGATTGCCGCTGACACCGAGCGTGTAGGTTGGGTTATCGTCGGTCTTGGCTACCAAATGAAAACCGGGTACTTCGTCGAGGTAGTTCTCAAATTGCTCCATGGTCGAGATGGCGTCGAGCACGTCGTTGATGGTCCCCGTCGGTATGGAGTAGGTGCTATTGTTGCTTCCCCACCCGAATCCGATTACCGTGTTGCCGTCGCTGTTTGTGGTTGTCGTGACGGTGACTTTCGTGTCGGTTGGCGGCGGTGTACCGGGGGGCAGCGGCGTTGTCGTCGGGTACGCAGTGGATTCCGCGTCCGTCTGGGGGTTCCATACGGTGACGTCGATCACATCGCCGGCATTGATCACGCTCAGACCTACGCCGTAGTTGCTTCCACCAAAACCCGTAACAACGATTGATGTATCGCTCCAACTCTGCACGGTCACAGTTGCCAAGTCGCCGCTGTAGCCGGCGTTGAGACCGGTCGTCGTGTCGGAAACCCGTAAATACGCTGTTGTTCCCGAAGTAAACGGTGCCAGCGAGCCAAGGTCCGCGCCGGTGATGGTCATAACCCAGTTGCTGTTGTTTGGCTCGAACGCAACATTCGAGATCACGGGAGATGCGGTGCTTGGGACCACCACCGAAAGGGACCCCTCTGCGTCAGTCGAAGGGTTGGTTATCGTTACGCTGACCGTGTCTCCAGGATTGATGGTCATCCCCGGCTGGCCATATTGCCCGCCAAAGCCGGTGACAACGATCTGTGAATCGGTCCAACTGCCGATTTGGGCTGTCACCGGGTCGCCGGTATGGCCAGCAGGTATTTGGCTGGTCTCATCCAAGATGGCCAGGTACGGGCTGTTGGTGGACGAATTCTGCGCTCCAAAGTCCGATCCGGTGATTGTCATCGCCCAGTTACCGTTGGCACCTGCAACAAATGAAACGTTCCCTATGGCCGGGGCGACAACGCCGCCCGGACCATTTTGTACGGTGAAAGGCGAAGTTGTCGCGGCACCTCCGGTGCCGCTCGTCGCGGTTGGAATTATACGGAATTCCACGTCGGTGCTCGTAAGCCCAGCCATGTCGGTGGAACTGTTCCAGACGAAGGTGTATGCGACCCCGCTCGGACTGGAGCTCAGGCCGGTAGTGCCGTCGCCACCGCTCCCCATTGTCGCATTATCCCAAGTGGTGCCGCCGTCCGGACTATACTGGGCTTGGATGCTGCAACTCTCAGATTCGCCGTCCATGAGGTTGTAACTGATGGTCACATCACCGGCTTGCGTACCGCTGGGGGTGGAGATCGCCACGCTCGGCAGGGTCGTTCCGGCGTTGTCGACGGTAAATGGTTGCGTGTCGGCGGGCGCGCCGGTCAGGCCGCTGGTGCTTGGGGTGATGCGAATCTCTACATTGTTGTTGGCGGCGCCGCTGACATCGGTTATGCTGTCCCAAACGAAGGTATGGGCTGTGCCACCGGGACTGGAGGCAAGATTATCCTCCTCCGCCCAGCCTGTTGCGGGGGTGCAGTTCCACCAATCCCCCATTCCGCCGTCGGTGTTGTACTGGGCCAGAATATTGCACGTGCTTGAGGTGGCGTCGGTCAATGTATAGCTGATCGTGACGGTGCCCGATTGTGTGCCCGTGGGTGTGGCTACGGTCACACTGGGCATCGCGGCTTCGGATGCGTAGAAGGTGAAGGGCACCGAAGGGTAACCCGATTGAGGTTGGTACACCGTGAGGAGAAGCTTGTCGCCCAGCCCGATACCCTCGTCCGGATTGGAGCTCGTTGTGATCTGCGACGGCTGCCAAGACGTGGTCTCCAACCCGTCGTTCGCGTCGGAGAGCGTGAAGCCCCGGGTCACGTCTTGTACCGTGACCTGCCCCAACGAAGGGGTGCTGGTCGTGCCGAAATTCCCTCCGCTGATCGTGAAATACCAATACGACTCCCCCGGTGACACTTGGTCTTGCGTAACCACTACACTGGAAACCACCGGCTGCTGCGATGGGCCAACGGTGGCGGCGTGGATGTACTCGCCACCCGCCTGGCCAGGGCCGCCTCCGTTGACATCCTGCAGCCCTGGGATCGGGGTTTCCAAATACGCCGGCTCTCCGCTGGGCTGGCCGCTTTCAGTGCCGCCTTGGACTTCCGTAGTGGTGCCGGAGACCAAAATGCTGCCACCGCCGCTGGCACCGCCGTAGTTGACGCCACCAAGGTCCAATCCGACCAATCCGAAACCGGTCATCGTGCCGGCGGAATAAACCTCGAGGGCTCCGCCCCCACCCGATTCGGTGTCTGTGTAGATGTAATCGTTTGCGCCGTTGGTGGCGAAAGCGATCGAGCCGGAGGCCGAGCTGTCGGCGATCAGCACGGCACCGCCCGCGCTGGAAATGTCGACGTAATTTTGCTCGCCCAGCACGAGGCTGCCACCGCTGGCAATCACGACACCGCCACCGTCGTTACCTGGCTGTCCGATGGACGTTTGGTTGAGAACCATGCCGCTTGTTGCGACGAGCGTCACGGCGCCGCCACCCGCTTGCAGGTCGCAACTCCCATCCGCGCCCGCCGAGATTGTATTGGCCTGAATCGTCAGGCTGCCACCGTAGGTGTTAATCCCGGCGAAGCCACTGGTAGCCGCGCTTCCGAGCAGCACCTCACCCAGCGGGGCCGAGAGGCTTACATTTCCGACCGTGTTCAGGCTAGTCGATTTGTAGGTCTGGATGCTCGCCCCGTCAAGGCTAATGTCGCCCGACGCAGTGGCGTCCACGCTTCCGCCACCGGTGGAGATCTCCATGCCAGTCATGGCGATGCTGCCGCCTGCCACCATCTGGATGTTTAGCTGCGGGCCGGGGCCGCTACTGCCAACAAAGCCACCCACCCCGTCGATCCCACCCTGTAAATTGATATCGCCGGCGGCTTCGAATGACAGGGTCAGATTCCATGCCTGTGTCGAGCCGCCCTGAAGAGTGATGTTCGGGTCCACGCTGCCGTTGACTGTGATGTTTGGACTGCCGATTCCCGATCCGGCGGTGGTTTGCAGGACGACGTTGTCGCCGGCAGCGAGGTAGTTGTCGATAGCCGTAGCTGCCACGTACTGTGTTTCGCTGGCTCCCGACGGCATGAAGGTGACGGTGGTACCGTTCTGGATGATGGCAGCGTTGGTCGGCTGGCTGCCTGAGACCTGTAGGCCCAGGTATCCACCCGTGGATTGCAGATACATCGACGGGGCAAAGCTGAAGAGGTTGGAGGTCATCCTGGTCTGTGGATTCATCATACGCAGCGTCATCTGATCAAGTTCCTGGATGACGTTGGAGCCTTGGCCATACGTTCCACCGAGGTTGGCGATCTCGATCTGGGTGTTGGACCAGGACGCAATGTTGGCTGTGACCGGATCGCCCGTGTAGCCGGCGCTGAAGCCTTCGCTGGCATCAACAAGGTTGAGATAATCAGTGGTGCCGAAGGCGTTTGTGCCCGTGCCGAAATTGTTGCCTTGAATGATAAAGCCCCAGTTGTTCGTCCCTGGGACCTCGTGGGCGATAATGCCGGTGATCGACGGCGTGGACGGCATGTTGCCGCTCCAGTTGACGCTCAGGTCCGAGGTTGAACTCCAGAGAGTCAATGTGACCGCGTCGCCGGGCGAAGCGTGGAGACCCGTGAGCACCACCTGCGTGTTATTCCAGGATTGGTACGTCAATTTATTGGAGTCACCGGTGTAACCCCAGTCGGTCGTTGAGCCAGAGGCGTTGGTGTCTGCAAGGAGGAAGTAGGCGGTGTCGCCTGTGTATCCTGCCGGAACCGGCGCACTGCCGAAGCCGAAACCATTGACGCTCACTGCGTAGCTGCCGGACCCGCTGGCGACGAATTGCACCGAGTTGATGATCGGTCCGTTGTCCGCCGTGAACGCTGTACTTTCGCCGGTGGAACCGGGGCTGCCTGCGTTGGCTGGAGATTCGGCAACCTGGATTGAAAATTCTACGCTTCCATCATAGGCCGGCAGGTCGGCTTGGCTGTTCCAGATAAAGGTATGGACGATCCCACTGGGGCTTGTGCTGAGGTCTGTCGTTCCATCGCCACCAGCGCTGGTGGCTGTTTGCCAGTTAGTGCCGCCGTTCGTGCTGTACTCTACGCTCAACAGGTCAACGGGGTTGGACAATGCATCGCCGAGCGTATAGCTGATGGAAATATTGCCATCGGAAATGCCCGTCGGTGCGGTCACCGTTACCGTGGGAACCACATCATCCACCGTGAACACTCCCGTGGCCGCTCCAACTCCTTGACCATTGGCCGAGCTTGGGATGATCTGGAATTCCACGTCGCTGTCGGATGTGTTATACAGATCCGTGCCGCTTTGGCCGCTGGCCCACACGAAAGTGTGGGCCGTACCGCTTGGACTGGAGGACAAGCCGGTGGTGCCGTCCCCGCCAGGGCCTTGGGTTGCCGCCTCCCATGTCTGCCCGCCGTTAATGCTGTATTGTGCCGTGATGCTGCACGTGTCGGATCCGGCCGTGGCCAGGCTGTAATTGATGGTCACGTCGCCTTGCTGCGTGCCTGTCGGCGTCGCTAACGAAATCGCCGGAGGGTTGAGCAGGCTCGTGGCGTCGGGAATCTCGTACACCACGCCGGAACTCCCGTTGACGGTAGAGGCAGTGCCATAAAGATTGCCGCCGGTATCGAAGACCACGCCACCGATTGGGTTAGCCATTCCGCTTCCCCCGGGGAAGTCAAACAAGTCAGAAACCGCGCTAGCCTCGTGCTTCAACTCGTACACCGTGCCATACGCGTTGCCCGTGGTCTCAAGGGCCGCCACATAGATATTTCCGTCGCTGCCGAGCGTCAGGGGGCCGTAGGCGAAATTGCTGTTGATCGACGCAAGCGTCGTGATGGATCCAGTGCCGCTGGCGACCTCGTATATAACGTCGTTGCCACCGCTGCCCACGGCGGTGCCGAAGACATTTCCGCTGCTGTCCAGCGCCAAGCCGCTCTGGGGGTTCGAGGCACTGGTGCTGAAGCTGCTCAGCACGGAGATTGTGTTAGACCCATTCGCCAGTTCCCACACCGTGCCGCCGTCATTTGCACCAGACGCGTATGTGGTGCCGTAGAGGTTTCCCACGCTATCGATGGCCACTCCATTCGGGCGGGTGCCTGTGTTGGGATCAAACGAGGCCAACAAGGTCAAGGCAGTGTTCGAACTCGCGTTTTCCGCGATCTCGTAAACGCTGCCGGTGCCGTTGGTTCCGCCGTACAAACTGGCCCCGAACAGCTCACCCCGGCCGTTCGTGACGACGCCTCCAATCAACCAAGATACGTCGCTGTGCTTGAGGGTGCCTATGTCCGTGACCGTGCCACTGCCGTGCATGACTTCAAAAACGGTTCCGTAGCCTCCGTAACTGCCGCCGCTGGTGGCACCAAATACGTCGCCGGCGCTGTCCACAACGATGCTGCCTGAAGGATGCGAGCCGTCGGTGCCATTGAACGTCGCGAGTATCGTGGCGGTGGTACTCCCCTTCGCGATCTCGAACACGGTTCCGTCATTCGAAGCATCGCCTCCGCCGTAGGTGGTGCCGTAAATATTGCCTGCGCTGTCCATGTACAAGCCTGGGTAATTGGGGGGATTTCCGCCGTACCCCTCGCCTCCTGTTCCCGGGAGCGTGGCCACCTCGGTCGCGCTGACGGACTGGGCTGAGCCCGCGATCACGGGTTGGGCCCGTGTCGAGTTCAAGGCGAGGCTTGGGCTGCTCGCTTGTGAAAGGGCCGCCGGGCCGGTTAATGTCGGCGTGGCGCTTAACATGATTCTTGGCTCGAGCGCCTCAAAGAGCAGCCGCCGGCCACGCCAGTACTGTTTGGCGTCCCGGCGATTCCGCAACTTGGTTAATGCCGATGTGAAAATTCCGATGGTGAATCTCGAGAACCTCATGGCAACGCTCCTTGCTTTTATTTCACGCCTGCAGCCACGAGCAACACGTATTACCTGCGCCATGGCCAGGCAGGAATCTACCACCTTATCTCTCTCTGAAATGAAGACAACTGCCGCAGCAGGTTGGCGTGCCCCGACCAATTTGTTTGCTGGCGGGAGGCCGCAACTGGCGAGGACACTATCATCGCTCCGTCAGGGATTCTACCGCGCCCTATAGGGCGTCAAGCCGGAATTTGAATATGTTGCGACATGGAGGTTCCTGGCGCGGCTGCGACCGCCGGCAAGCGGTCAGCTTTCAGCCACCCGCAGTCGGCGTTTTGGCCCGACCAAGGCGGGTGAAGCCCCCGATCTCGTCCCGGATATTCCCAAAACCGCAGGATATAGAAAAGGCCGTCCCACCGCATATTTTGCGACCATTTGCCCACAGGTGCAGGCGGAACGGCTGCGGTAGATGGCACGGGGCGGCGGTGGGCCGTTTAGGGCCGCGCCGCCGCCCTGCTTCGTTGGGGTTAAGCGGAAATGTGCCGGCGTTTCAGCAGTATCAGCCCGGCCAAACCGCCCAGCGCCAGCAGTGGCAGGCTGGAAGGTTCGGGCGTGGACGTGGTCACCGTGAAGGCGGTGCTCGTCGCCCCGTTGTAGGCGGGCACTTGGCCGCTAGCCGAGCCCGGCGTCCCTCCATTGTCAGTTTGGTCCAGGTCGTAAAAATTGTCGTTGGTCAATGTGTTGCCGTGATGAGCGACAATCGGGCCGAGGGTGAAATCCGTCGTTTCTCCGGCCAGGCTGCCCGCCTGGATCGTCAGGGTGCCCAAGTATATCTGGTTCAGTCCGGCGCTGACCGAGGTGGGGGCCACGCCCGTGGTGCTCTGTAACGACACGCTTTCGGTGAAGGCCACTTCGGACGCGGTCTCTGTGAAATAGGCGGAAGGGCCACCGAACCCGGGTGCCGCAGTGACCGAGCCTAAGGCGGCTGGGTTGCCCGGTCCCGTTGTGGCTCGACTTACCTGAAAACCCGCGCTTGCCAAGCCGCCATCCGCAGCTAAGAGTGAGGGGCTGTTACCGGTTAGGCTCTCATCCAAATAAATAGGCACATTCACCGTACCGCCTGGCCCAGCGGTGTAGGTTTTCTGTCCGGGCACGTAGCTGTAGTTGATGTTCGCACAGGCCGGGTGCGCCGACACCACGGCGAGCGCGCTCGCCAACGCCACCGAACACGACGTGGTCAACAGGGATTTTGGTGTTGTGAATCGCATAGGTATGCACTCCTTAAAAAAAACTCTTCTACTTCACGCCGGCCAACACACATTGACCTCGGCGGTAATTCGCACAATCTCTTAGCGCAGGCGCGGGGATTCCGCGGTACCGCTTTATTGCGGTAAAATTCCACTGGTGCGGTTAATTCTGCCGCGTTTTTGAATCAGCTTTGCTTTACGGATAGAACATCCATGCCCCACGGCCACTCTCGGCCTTTCCCGTTTCGCATCGTTTACCACTCATCCACTCCGCTAATAGTGTAGGCGCGTCGTTGGATGCTACGGAGATTTCCCCAAAACATGTTGCGACATGGGGCGGCGGCGACCGCCACGAAACGGTCGGCTATCAGCCATCAGCGGTCAGCATTTTGGCTCGGGCGACGCGGGTGAAGATCCCGATTTCGGCGAGGGATCTTCCCCAAAAACCGCTGGGCGCTGGTGATACCTGCCCACCGCCTGTTTCGCAATCATTTGCCCGCGGGTGCAGGCGGGACGCCTGCGGTACGGGGCACAGAGAGGCGTGCTCAACAGTTGAGCAGCAGAGCCCAGGCCAAGACGGCGAAATCAATGCTGCGCGGGGCGACGGTTGGGCAGACGATCTTTGCGCGGGGCGAAGAATTTGCGGGGTTGCGGCAGAGGGTAGCGGTGGACCTTGCCCCTTGACGATATACGCTCCCAGCGTATACCATACCACCTGAATTCATCGAAACGCCCCCGTTGGCCAGATCAAACGATTGATTGGTGCTGCACCGGCTGGGCTAAGGGGTGTATTGCCCCATGCAAACACCGTTGGTGGCGCGGCCCAGCACCCGCCAACTTTTTCCAGGCGGCGCGTGGCCAGGGGAAGATGGAAACGAGGCAGATGGCGGACCACTTATTCTTGGATGGTGCCAAGCGATCAGGTATGGAGGCGGGTGGTAAATAAGAAGGATGAAGCCGATGACTTTTCACCCGGTCGGATAAAGGGTCTCAAGGTATTGATTGCGGAATTCCAACCATGAAAAAAGATTTTCTCGAGCAGTTCAAGACCAATCTGGCGGAAACTGGAAAGATAAGATGTCGGAAAGCGCAGCCGGCGTTGCGCGAGCATGGCCAGTACGGCGACAAACAAAACAGGAGCGATCATGCGAAAAGGCACATCTAAAAGTCCGTATCCGCGCACGTTGCTGGCGGATGTACTTTGCCTGTTGATGGGCGGTCTGGGATTGAACCCCAACCAGTTGGCGGGGATGATCGACGAAAGTCGCGCCACCGTTTGCCACGTGCTCCATGCCACACGGCCGTGTAAGAACGATCTTCTTGGGCGGCTGTGCGTGGCTTTGCTGCCCGGACGCAATGCCCAACTGCTGATAAATGCCTTCCTTGGCGATTGTGCAGGGGTGCTGAGGATACCAGAGATGGTGGTGCAACTGGAGCCGACTCTGGCACCGCGTCGGGCGACGGCCATGCAGACCGGTCTGGATATTGGGGCCTTGTGCTGCAGCTACGATTCCAAGGCCATTGGTGATGATATGACCAACATGGAGCAGCTTGGCCGATGGCTCATCGCGTGCCGGTGGGCAGGATATGCCGTGGCCGTGGCCCAGCAGGCTGGCGATACCTGTGGTGAGATGAAAGCCCGGCTGCGGCACGCACGGCTGCTACTGGCCAGTTCGCGCTTTGCTGAATGCCAAGAGGCGTTGAACGGCCTTTTGACGCATCTGGCCAAGCCCAGAGATCCTATGGCTGCGGTTTGCCCCGTCGAATCCAAGCGGGAAGGGGTGCTGCTTTGCGCCCAGGGAGATATCTATGCCGGTTGGCTGGATTATGAGCGTGGCCGCTACCGCCAGGCGGTGGTGAGGTTGGATAATGCCGCTGGTATTCTTCTGGCATTGGCAGGCCCGCAGGCCGAATTCGGCGGAAAGACAGCGATTGGAGTTGCGGCCCTGGCCGCGCTTGCCGATCAACGCGAGGTGGCTGAACTGCTGGATTTGGCCTTGCACTTGCGTGCCAAGGTGCTGGCGGAGCAAGCCATTTACACCAAATACTGTAAAGATGCCCCAAGCTTGGCTGTGGCGGGCCGGGCGCTGGCCGAGTCCATCGCGGTAAGCACGTATTTTAATCGTGATGGACCGCTGGGCCACGGACTGTTGTGGATGGCGCGGCTGATCGTGACTGCGGCGACGGAAAGGGGGGATGGATTGGCGGGATCGCTATTAACGCGCCAAACCCGGGACATCGTGATCGCAGCCCAACATCGCAGCGCTCCGGCGGTACTGCGGCTGTTGGAAAGCCCTTCCGCCAGGGCGGCAAAGCGCATGTTGTCGCTGGTGGGATACAGTCCTTTCAATTTTGCTTTTGGATCGCCGCTGCAGCGGGGCTATTTCAGGCGGGCCAAAGGCTCGATTGAGGCTCTCCAGGCGTCGTCACCGGAGGATTTTCAAAAAGCGTATTTTATCCTTGCCGATGCGGCCCAGGCGCTTTCCACCCCGCCGCTGAAGGGCCAGCCGGACCTGCGTGGGCTGGGGCCGCTGTATTTCGAGGTGTACCGGGTGTACGAATGGGATAGAGACCGGCTATGGCAAAAAAACTGTTGGGACAAAAGCAAGGCCCGGCCACCGTGTGCGCTGGATTGGCTGGTGGCTTCGGCGGCGGCTCACCCGACGCCGTTTGCGATTGCCGCGCTGGCCAAAGCGAGAGCGCAAACCGCTGCTTGGGACAGGGATGTTGCGAGTTCCCGTGCGCTGGTACTGTCAATGCGGGAACCGTTCCATACGCTTGGTAGGGCCGCTGCGGCCTTGTGGGCGGATGAGGCGCAGCAACGGTTGGAACAGAATGTGGACAGCGCGCTGCGGGCGGCGGCGGCCGGCGATTTTAACCGCGGATAACACGGGATCGCTGCGGCCGCAATAAAGGACGGGGTCGGGAGCGGCTGGTAATTTTGGATTTTGTTTGCCCGCCGGAAGCCCACTGCGCCACGGCCAAGTAATGGCCGGGCTGGGCCATGGCGCAACACAAATAAAATAAAAAGTGGCGGATGTTTTCGCCAGGCCAGTTGGCGGTTACGGCTTGACCGCGGACCAGAGTTTGCGTTCCACCGCGTGGAAGTGCCGGGCCGTAGTTTGCAGTTGTTGCATCAGTTGCCGCACTTTGGCAGGCGGAATGGATGGGTTCTTGGAAGCCGCGGCCAGTGCGGCTGCGGCATGGCGCAAGTGGCGGGCGGCACTGCCAAAGGAACGCACGGCATCGTAGAGGTTTAAGTTGGACATTTCTTTTTTCGACGGCTTGTAAATGAGCCGCCACGGGCTGTGGCGAATTTCCACGCTGGCCTGCTTCAAGTTTTCCGCCGCCGACTCAAGCGAACGAATTAAGGTGTTGATACGACCTTCATTGCGATCGACCATGGATTTAGCGGTGGTGGTGATGGCCGTGGTATTGGTGAATGTTTTGTTCACCAGTGCCAGCGTACTCTGGGCACTGGAAAGCAGCTTATCGACATGGTCCAGCAGCACCGGCAGCTTTTGTTTAAGCGCAGCGGTGGCGGAGGTTAAATTATCCACCGCACCCACCCGGCCGGAATGGGCGAGCTTGGAAACCTGCACCAGCATATTATCGGCGCGGGCGGCGATGGCATCATACGTAGCCACCACCGGCTTGATCCGCTGTTGCAGAGTCGCCAACAATTGGCTACCGGAATCAGCGGCGGCGTGAACGGCATCAGCAGCCTGGCCGAACTTGGTCAAATCCGTGTCCAGGCGCGGAATGGTGGTGGTATTTACCTTGGTCAGCGTCTGTTTTATTTGCGGAACCAAAGCCGCCACCGCAGCCACCACGCTGCTGGTGGGGTTGGCATGACCGCGCAGAATCAGATTTTTCGGCAGCGCCGGCCCGGTACCCAAATCGCTGAAATTGAGCCAACTGGTGCCGGTCAGGGTGCCGCCCACGGCCAGATAGGCCCCCTGGCGCAGGGTATACGTAGCGGGCAGCGAAAACCGCACGAGGATGTAGGGCTGCTCGGTGACCACAGCCGGGCGGATAATGGTAATGGAGTCAACGGCACCCACGGTGTACCCCCCCACCCGCAAATTATCTCCGGGTCGTAAACCTCCCAGATCATCGCGCAGGGCAAACTTGGCCTGGCGTGTCTGCATGGGCACGAACATGGCCCGAACGCCTTTGATAAAAACGATCACCGCAAAAATCAGCACAAAACTGAGAATAATCAACAGGCCGGCCTTGAGCGAATTATGTTTTGATTGAGCCAAGCAACACCTTTCTAACCAAGTTGCAGGATATCTTTTTCATAATCTTCGTGGCCGCGCGGATCGGAAAGCGGGCCAACCGAGAGTCCGTCGATGAATTGCCGGATCAGGGGGTCTTTGCTGGAACGAAATTCATCCGGCGCACCCACCACAACAAATTTGCCATTATGCAGCAGAGCCATGCGATCGGCCACGCGAAAGGCGGATTTAATTTCGTGCGTGACCACCACGCTGGTAAAACGCAACTTGCGGTGCAAATCTGAAATCAGGGTATCGATCTGGGCGCTGCTGACCGGATCCAATCCCGCGGTGGGTTCATCATAGAAGAATATCTGCGGCTGCATCATCAAGGCCCGGGCCAAACCGGCGCGTTTTTTCATGCCGCCGGAGAGTTCCGCGGGCATTTTATTCAGGTGCTGGCGCAAGCCCACCATTTGCAGATAAATTTTCACCATGATCTGGATGGTGGATTCCGCCAGATCCGAATGTTCACGCATGGTCAGGGCCAGATTGTCCGCCACGGTCATGGAATTGAACAAAGCTCCACTTTGGAATAGAAATCCCACCGACTTGCGCCAATCCATCAATTGCGGCTCGGTCATGGAGCCGATACTGCGGCCGCCGGCGATAATTTCTCCCCCATCCAGCGGCACCTGTCCCATCATGGCCCGCAGCAGGGTGGATTTGCCGCTGCCCGAACCGCCCATGATGACCAGCGTCTGGCCGGGATAAATATCCAGGCTCAGGCGGTCAAAAATCACGCGATCGCCGAAGCGCTTGGTGATATTTTTAATGGCAATGACCGGATCGTCCATGGGCGGCTAAAACCCCAGATAAAAAAATGCGGACGTAAACAACAAATCCACCAGAATCAGGGCGACAATGGTGTAAACCACGGTGCGGCTGGTAGCCAGCCCCACACCTTCCGCCCCCCCCTTCACGCGCAGCCCCATGAAGCAGGCAATGGAACTGATTAAAAGCCCGAATACTCCGGCCTTGATCAGCCCGGTTACAAAATCCTGCACATGCAGCATTTCCCGGCTATGGGCCAAGTATTGGCGTACCCCGATTCCCAACCAGAAAAATCCGACCGTCATGCCGCCGAAAACGGCCACGAGATCCCCCAGCACAGTCAGGCAAACCAGCATGATGATGGTGGCGAGTACCCGCGGCACCACCAGAAACCGAATGGGGTCGATGGCCTGCGCTTCCAGGGCCTCAATTTCCTCTCCGACCACCATGGTGCCGAGTTCCGCGGCAATGGCAGCGCCGCCAAAACCAGTGAGCACCACGGCGCTGACCAGCGGCCCAAGCTCGCGAAACGTCGCCAGCGACACAATGTCCGCCGTCAGCGGAACCACGCCAAAATTGGCCAGGGGTTTGGCCATCTGCAGTTCCAGAATAGCACCGATGCAAAACAACACCAGACACACAATGGGAATGCTGCTGATGCCCACGCGGTTCATCTGCCACCACAGATTGGCCCGACCGATGCGGCTACCGCGGCCGCCCACCAGCGATTCATGGATGGCCGCCAGGGCGCGGTAGAGCATCAGGCCAAAGTCCCCGAGCACTTCAATGGCTTGCCGAAACAAGATTTACGCTCCTTCATGGGCCGGGGTCGCGGCCGAAACCGTATGGACATTGGACTGGGGGCATATATCCACCGGCACGGCGAGGCCATCCATAATGGCGCGGCGTTCCACCTCCGGCAAATCATCGACAATCTTAAACATATCCCGTAAATCGCTGATTTCAACAAAGCCCCGCACCTGCGGACCCACATTGAGGAGAAATATTCGCCCGCCCGGCGGCATGGCCCGCAGGACCTCGGCACACACCGCCAGTCCAGCTCCGTTGAAGCGCTCGGCCCTGGCCATATCCATAATTAACACCCGTGGTTGCCGACGGCGGATTGCCGCCAGAAAGCTTTCCCGCATCAACGGAATTTGTTCAAACAACGGCTGACGCGTGAGGGCAAAGATCAGCGTATCCGTACACGCTTCTTTGAACGAACCAAACTGGGCCAGAACGGTTTCATCTGTCTTGGTTTCCATCAGTGAGCTCCCATTTTGGCGTGCGCGTACCACTTGCGCCACCGGCCAATGGCCGTGCGACGATCCGCCCGCGAAGCATAGTACACGTAGCCGAAGTGCCGGCCGGTAATCGCCTCCAGGGCGTTATTGGCATAAAACCGGACGGCCGGATCGTGGCTGGCCAAAGCGGTCAACAAAGCCGGGATGGCTTCGGTATCGCGGCTGGCCGCCGCCTGTTTCATAGCCGGAATCTTTAAGGCTGGATCCGGGGAAGTCAGGGAGGGTCGGCCCAATCCAAAGCTGCATCCACCCAGAGCGGCGCAGGCCGCGGTCATGACCCACCACCGATGCCACCTTGTTCTGAACACCGCAAGAACCATAGCCCGTATCCGATCCGGTCAGACCAATCTTGAGCACTATCATAGCCGCCAGCGGTCAGAGTTGCACCGTCAAAAAAGCAGGCCGGTGGGCCGACGCCAATCCGTCGACCCACCGGCCGTAATTCTCCCCTCCCTCCAGCGAAGCCATGCGGTGTCGGGCGGTCAGCCCTCTGGACACCAGTCACCCCCGCTCTTGGGCTGGAAAGCTCGGGATTTCGACACCTGTTTTTGCGGTCTTGGGGACCGGGCGAAAATAACTTCACACTTTCCGGCTGGTTCTTTTGCCCGCCGACTTCGTTGTTCGCTCCTTACAGACCCACTGGCGGGGTATGCGCGTCGCTCACGCCTCGCCAGCGGCCAAAATTCCCGCGCCGTAAAGCACGAATTTATTTTTGCGCGGTCCCTTGGTCATCACCTCTCGCTCCCTCCAGCGAGAGCAGATGCTGCAAGACCACCAAACCCCTGGGCGCGAAATCCGCCGCTGCGGGTTTTCACCCGTTGTGGCCGTGCCTGTCCGCGACGGCGTTGCACTTTTTCCCTGTCCCGTATCCGCAGAATCGCGGATTTGATGTTGTCCACAGCCGGCCTATTTTGCTCTACCCTAAGCCGCTGGTGGATGGGTTAACGCGGTCATCCGAAACGCTCTGGGCATTTCCCAAACCGGCCAACCCGCGGCCGGCGTCTGACCCGTTCCATAGTAACTCTGTGCGAGGGTCAGATTTTAACGTGCTTTGAATTCAACCTGACTCGCACAAACATAAGTATCGGGAAACGGCGCCTACTGGAACACAAAAAAACGGCG